>JAJBTG010000219.1:0-6061 GCA_020860985.1 Oscillospiraceae bacterium | reverse complement strand
ATTTAACCGGTCAAGGTTGGTGTAATTTTCAACAATTTCACGGCGGTTATCTCCCTCCTCGATTTTTTTCGCCAATTCGCTTAATTGTCTTTGACTGTCTGACACTGTTTTTTCCAAACGGCTGCGTTCGCTTGTAAAGCTTTTTGACATCTCCGCAAAATCATTTTCGCTAATAATTCCTTTGACCTTATCCATATAAAGCTCTCTGATACCTTTTGAGTATTCGTCAATCTTTTTTTCATAAGCTGCAATATCGGATTTAAGACGTTTTCTTTGCACCTCTAAATTGTCGCAAAATTCAATGCCCCGCTCCAATTCGTCCTTATCGAGAAATTCCTTTGCCAAACGGTTAAGCTCATCAATAACAATCTGCTCCAGCTTCGGGACGGAGATAAACGAGCCTATGCAGGCATCCTTTGCGATGTGCCTGTTTGAACATTGAAGATAACGTCTTTCGCCGCTTTTTGATGAGCGCATTGTATAACCGCAGTTTGCGCAACGCACCTTTTTCGCGAACAGCCCTATTTCACCCATATAACACGGCTTTGCCTTTTCGGCAATCATAGTCTGCACTCTGTCCCATAATTCGCGGTCAATAATCGGCTCGTGAGTACCTTCCACGATATACCATTCGCTTTTGGGACGCGGCTTGTTTTGCTTTGTTTTGTAAGAAATGCTCCCGTATTTCCCCTGTACCATATTTCCGATATAAATTTCGTTTACAAGCATATCGGATATTGCAAAGTATTTCCACAATGTACTGTTCTTTCGCGTCGGCTGCTTATAACGCAGACCGTGCAAACGCTTGTACTCGGTCGGATTGGGTATTTCTCTGTCGTTTAGCATACGGGCGATTGCCGTTTTTCCATATCCTTGCGAGAACAGTGTAAATACCTCCCGCACAACGGCGGCGGCTTCCTCATCGATTATAAGATGCCCCTTTTGGTCGGGGTCTTTTTTATATCCGTAAAGCGCGAACGCTCCGATATGATAACCGTTTTGCCGTCTGCTCGTTAGAACGCTTTTTATATTTTCCGACATATCCTCCAAGTACCATTCGTTCACAAGTCCGTTTATCTGACGGGACTTTTTGTTGCCCTTATTGGCGGTATCGGCATTATCGACAATGCTCACAAAACGAATACCCCATATCGGGAATAACCCGTGTATGTATTTCTCAACCAATTCCAATTCACGGGTAAATCGTGACTGTGTTTTGCAAAGTACAATATCAAATTTTTTCTCTTCCGCGTCTTTCAGCAGTCGATTAAATTCAGGACGCCGCCTGTCGGCTCCCGCGTAATCGTCATCGGAATATATGTTATAAAGCTCCCACCCCTGTTCCATAGAGTATTGCAGCAGCATTGCTTTTTGATTTTGTATGCTGCCCGAATCATCTGATTCATTTTGTTTGTCCCTATCTTCCTCGGATAAGCGGCAATATATGGCTACTTTCATTATAAACATCTCCTTAAAGATAGGACAAACCGCTTTTCAGACATTATTATATCACGATTTTTGATGTTTGTCATTTGCCGCAGGCTATTCCCTTATTTTTTTCCAAACTGTTTACAAGCTCAATCCACTTTTTTGTAAATTGGCTTTTGGATATAGTGTTTTCACCACTTTTGAAAACACTTTTACATATATTTTTCCCCTGTTCATATTGATTCATATTAACACCCGCTTTCCGAATTTACTGTTATACTATATGAACAGCGGCAAGTCCGTTATCACTTATAGTTTTTTTATTTTCATATTATCCGTATTTGTCCCGGGCAACCCCGGACGGGGAAACATCAAGCGGCAGCTTGCAAGGCTGCTCCATAGGAATCTAACCTCTCCGTCTTCTTTATGACCGAGCCGCGAATTACGGAAGTATCATTAACCCCGATTGCCCTCGTCGCACCTTGACAGCAATTTCAAAGACCGCAAATCCGAGTTATCGCTCGTCTGACAAAATCATTTGTTGTGTCAAGATGTCATCGCGCTCGGTCTGCACAGCTCTTTCAATCGGAAACGTACCTGATGAATGCCAATATTCAATTTTCAAGCTTCTGTATTCACTTGAGAATTTTTTCGGAAAACCGTTCAGGTTTTAATTTTCTCACTAAGTGAATTTAATTTCAGGCATTATCCGCCCGTTAAAGCACATTTAGCAATGCACTTTAACCGATTGATAATTCCCATACCGAGTGTGAAACGGCACACACTAGGTTTTTCGCTTAATATTTTATCTTAGAATATCTATCGATATTATTTTGCAAAATGGGTATTGAAAGGTCACACATTGCGGTTTTTATGTATAAGTTATATTTTTTCCCTAGGCATTGAATATCGGTTTATAATTCCTTGCAATACAATTTTTTTACTCTGTTCAACATTACCCATTAATTCTGACAATAATTTTTCCTCGTTCTTTGATAAGTAAACAAATAAATCATTGGAATACCCATCAAGTAAATATATACCGCCGTTTTTACCTTGCTTAGTGTATATCGGTGCATAACGGCTTAAAAAGCTAATATCGTTATATACTGTGTTTTTACTTACTTTAAATGAACAACATTTTTCCGGCACAGTTATTTTTCTGTACTTTATTACCATAAACAGAATTTCAATGCGCCGTTCAAATATAGAACTGCTTGCTTTCATTGCCGCTGCACCTCCTTTCTGATAGTATTGTAGCAGTCAAACTACCAAAAGAGCTTGAGGTTTGAAAAAAATTTTTCATAAATTTGCCTCCAAAAATAAATTCATTGTTAAATTTTGTAATTTGAAGGCAAGGCAGGAGATAATATACATAATTGGTGCCGAAAAAAAATTAAAAGGTGATTCGCCTTTAAGTGAATCACCTTTATCTCACATTAAATTAAATGATTTGGAGTTATTTAAGTATGGCATCCGTCTGAATTTTATTCTTTATAGGCTATGGTACCGCCGCCTACTACCGTATCACCGTCGTACAAAACTATGGCTTGCCCCTTTGTCACGGCTCGCTGCGGCTCATCGAATACAATCCGCAGCTCGGTTTGCGATATTTGCTCGGCTGTCGCCCATTGTTCCGCTTGCCGGTAGCGGGTTTTTGCCCTCACTCTCATTTTGCCGCCGATTTCGGGAATCGAAATAAGATTTATGTCATTTGCGACAAGCGTTTTTGAATACAAATCCTTTTCATCTCCCAAAACCACCGTGTTTGTTTCGGGGTTTATTTCGCAAACATACATCGGCGCGCCCAACGACAGCCCCAAGCCCTTACGCTGACCCACAGTATAGCGTATAATTCCTTTGTGCCTGCCGATTACATCTCCGCCGCGAGTTATAAAATCCCCCGTGGGATATGTTTTGCCGATATACTCTTCAATAAAATCCGAATAAGTTCCCTGCCGAACGAAGCATATGTCCTGACTGTCGTGCTTTTCGGCATTTATAAAGCTGTGCCTTGCCGCGATTTCGCGAACCTCGGATTTGGTCATATCCCCGAGCGGAAAAAGCGTATGTGCCAGCTGCTCCTGCGTTATAGAATAAAGAACATAGCTTTGGTCTTTTGTTTCGTCAATACCCTTTTTCAGAATATATCTTCCGCTTTCACCGTCAAATCCAATTCGCGCATAATGTCCCGTTACGACGTAATCAAAACCGAGCTGCCTTGCTCATTCAAACAGCTTGTCAAATTTAAGATACCTGTTGCAGTCTATACACGGATTCGGTGTCGCGCCGTTTTCGTAGGCTTCAACAAACCGTTTAATCACAGTTTCCCTAAACCTATCCGAAAAATTAAACACGTAATACGGAATACCCACGGAATAGGCAACGCTCCTCGCGTCCTCCGTATCCTCCAAAGAACAGCACGTATGCTCACGGCTGATGCCGATGTCCTCGTTTTGAAACAGCTTCATTGTAACGCCTATACAGCTGTAATTTTTTTCGCGCATCAACAGCGCCGCAACGCTCGAATCCACGCCGCCGCTCATAGCTATAACCGCTTTGTTATTCAAATCATATCAACTCCCTGTCAATTATCCGTACAAGCGCTTACTGAAATATCTGTCCCCGCGGTCGGGGAATATTACCACGATATTGCCCTTTGCGCCTTCGTGCGCAAGCTTTAATGCTGCCGCCAATGCCGCGCCGGACGATGTGCCGGCAAAAATGCCCTCCTTTTCCGCAAGCAGTCTTGCTCCGCGAAAAGCGTCGGAATCGTTTACCTTAATCACCCTATCCACCAACGACATATCCATTGTATCGGCGATAAAATCGTTTCCTATGCCTTCGATATTATAGTCCCCGTGTTCGCCGCCGCCCATCGTCGAGCCGACGGGGTCGGCTAAAATACCTTGAATTTTCGGATTTCTCTCTTTTAAGTATTTAAGCACCCCTGTATATGTACCGCCGCTTCCCGCGCCCGCCGCGACATAATCAATTTTCCCGTTTAAGTCATTATATATTTCAGGTCCCGTTGTTTCATAATGCGCGAGTGGATTGGACGGGTTTCTGAATTGCCGTAGCGACACGGCATTCGGAATTTTTGCTATAAGCTCATTCGCCTTATTTTCCGCTTCAAGCATTCCGCCCTCGCGCGGCGTGTTTATAATTTCCGCACCGAGCGCGCGCATAAGTGTCTGTTTTTCTTCCGAAAATTTCGTCGGAACAACAAAAATGATTTTATAGCCCTTATTAAGCGCGGCAAACGCTATGCCAAGACCCGTATTGCCCGCCGTTGCTTCGATTATTGTGCCGCCCGTCTTTAAAATTCCCTTTCTTTCGGCATCCTCTATCATATATTTCGCGGTGCGGTCTTTTACGCTGCCCGACGGATTCCAAAGCTCCAGCTTGGCGAATACGCTTACGCCGTCGGGAACGGCGATATTATTCAGCTTTACCGTCGGTGTGCCGCCTATAAGCTCCTGCATCGATTCATAATAGCTCATAGTATTTCACTCTCCTTAATCGCATTATCCAAATCGGAAATTATATCATCGATATTTTCAATTCCAACAGAAAGCCTGATAAGACCGTCGGTAATACCGACCCTCTGTCTGATTTCATACGGAATCGACGCGTGCGTCATACTCGCGGGATGGCAAACGAGCGACTCAACACCGCCGAGGCGCTCCGCAAGCGCGACAAGACGCAGACTTTTAAAAAATTTTTTTATATCGTGATTTTCCTTTAATTCAAACGAAATCATCGCGCCGCCGTTTTTTGCCTGACCTTTATTTATCTCATATCCCTGCGCGTCCGGAAGTCCGGGATAATACACATTTTTTACGCCGCTGTGCTTTTTCAGATGCTCCGCCGCTTTTACGGCATTTTCGACGTGCCTGTCCATTCTTACCCCGAGGGTTTTTATTCCTCTTATCAGTAAAAATGAATCGAACGGAGCAAGCACCCCGCCGGTTGAATTTTGAATAAACGCAATCCTTTCGGCAAGCTCCTTTGAATTTACAACGACCAAACCAGAAACCACATCGCTGTGTCCGCCGAGATATTTTGTTCCGCTGTGAATAACAATATCCGCTCCAAGCTCTATTGGTCTTTGCAGATACGGTGTCATAAACGTATTGTCCACAACCGATAAAATCCCGTGCTTTTTCGCAATATCGGACACTGCCTTTATATCTGTTATTGTAAGCAGCGGATTCGCGGGGCTTTCGACTAAAATTGCTTTAACATCCGGCGTTATTTTCTTATCCAACGCGTCAATATCAGTTGTGTCCTCTATTGAATATGTAATATCAAAATTCTTAAACACCTTATCGAGCACTCTGAATGTGCCGCCGTAAACATTGCTTGAAATTATGACCTTGTCGCCGCTTTCAAAAAGGCTTAAAACTGCCGTAATTGCCGCCATTCCCGAGGCGAACGCAAAACCCGCCATTCCTGTTTCAAGCTCGGCGATAAGAGCTTCAAGCGCCGCCCTTGTCGGATTCCCCGTTCTTGAATATTCCCATTCGGGATTTTCGCCGAGTCCCGTTTGCCGGTATGTAGAGGTCTGATATATCGGCACATTAACCGCGCCCGTATGCTTATCCGTTGTGTTTCCGCCGTGTATTAAGGC
>JAJBTG010000025.1 GCA_020860985.1 Oscillospiraceae bacterium | reverse complement strand
ATTGAAAGGAGTCGGACATATGAGAAAAAAATTTACAGCCGCCGCGCTCGCGGCGGTTATGGTGGCAGCCGTGTTACCCGCGGCAGCGGCGGCGGAAACACCCATCAACAATACCGTCGCGGGATACATATCCCTTACCGAGGGCGTGAAGCTCGCGGGAACGGACAAAGCTCCCGTGGTTTATGTTGACGCGGACGATTACTCGGGTGTGGTTCGAGCGGCGGGCGACCTTGCGGAGGACATTGAAACGGTTACCGGAGTGCAGCCGACCGTAACGAACGAAATAACAATTACCGAAAACGAGGGCGGCTCCGGCATTACGATAAGTGAGAACGGAATGAGCGTTACTTTCGATTCGCCGGTTGATGCGGACGCGGACTGCTACATCGCCGCGTATGACAAAAACGGCGCGCTTAACGGCGTTGTGATTGCAGACGGAAAAGTCTCCTCCGGCGATGATGTCGTCGGCTATAGTGTCGGCAGTGTACTTGAAAAGCCGTCGGGCGGAGAATTAAAGGCATTTATATGGAGGGATATGGAGCCTATATACAGCGTTCAGGGAATGCTTGTGTCAGAAACTGCCGACCTTTCGGGTGCGGACGTTGTGATAGGAACTATAGGCGAAAGCACCGCTGTTGACGCGCTTATATCAAGCGGTGAGCTTGACGTGAGCGCAATCGAGGGTGAATGGGAGAGCTTTACAATTCAAAACATAGACGATACCGTTGTTATAGCCGGCTCCGACAAGCGCGGAACGATTTACGGCATTTATAACCTTTGCGAAAAAATAGGCGTTTCGCCGTGGTCTTGGTGGGCGGACGCAACACCGGTTACGGTTGAAAATCTGTATGTAAATCTTGATGAGGACGGCTATACCGAGCTTGGCTCAAGCGTTAAATACCGTGGTATTTTTATCAATGATGAATACAACCTCAATCAATGGTCGGAGTCGCTCGGTGACGGGAATATGAACATCGAAACCTACGAGCGTATATATGAGCTTGTTTTGCGCCTGAAGGCGAATACGCTCTGGCCCGCTATGCACGCGTATTCCAACGGATTTCACACCAATCCCGAATGTGCGGCGTTAGCCGATGAGTACGGTGTGGTTATGGGTTCGTCGCACGCCGAGCCGCTATTGCGCAACAACCTGAGCGAGCTTGACGATTTCCAGGACGAATGGGAAGCGGCAAATCCCGATAAAACTCTTTACAAGGCATTAACAAACGAGAGCGGCAAGAAGGTCGCGTATTATTGGACAGACAAGGACTACAGCGGCAACGCCGTTGATAACAAGGAATTTCTTGAGGCATACTGGCGGGAAAGCGTGCAGAATTACGGAGGATATGAAAATATCTATATGCTCGGTATGCGCGGTATGCATGACGGCTCATTCCAAACGAATATGGATTACGCAACCGCGCTTAACGAAATTATAGCGGTACAGCGTAAAATTTTGCAGGAGGAGGTCGCGGACGTTCAAGGCATCGCGTTGGAGGATATTCCGCAGGTATTCATTCCGTACAAGGATATACAGTCGCTTTACAACAGCGGTTCGCTTGTAATACCTGACGATGTAACAATAATGTGGACGGACGACAACTACGGATATATGCGTCAAAATGCGGACGATGCCGAGCGTGAACGCAGCGGCGGCACGGGCGTATATTATCACGTTTCCTATTACGGCTGGCCGACAAGCTATTTGTGGCTTTCCTCAACACAGCCCGGACTTATCCGCGAGGAGCTTTCAAAGTCGTATAATATGGGCGCGGATAAGGTTTGGATATTGAACGTAGGTGACCTTAAGCCGGCGGAAAAGGAAATAGAATATTTCACGCGCCTCGCGCGGGATATTGACGGCACCGTTGACACGGGCATAAGCGAGATTTACGCGTCAAACGCGAAACGCGATTTCAATATGGACGATGAAACGGCGGCAGAGTACGCGGATATTATGGACGCATACTATGAGCTTGCAAACTCAAAGCGGCCGGAATTTTTCAGAACGACCGATGAAACCTACGGTCTGGCGCTTTCGTCAACCGCATACGGCGACGAGGCGGAGCGGTATTTAAATAAATACGAGGACATCTGCTCCCGCGCGGAAGCGCTTTATGACGCGCTTGATGAGGATAAGCGGGCGGCGTTCTTCGAGCTTGCGCTCTATCCGATACGCTCGGCGAAAAATATGGCGATGAATTATATTCAAACGGCGCGCGCGGAGTTGTACGCCGAACAAGGCAGAGGCGCGGCGGCGTATGAATACGCGGCGGAGGCATCCGCAGCAGTCGATGAGATTACGAGCGACATTGAATATTACAATTCAATGCTTGACGGCAAATGGAATAAGATGGCGAATATGAACCCGTCAAAGCTGCAAAGCTGCGACGCGGCATTGACGCTTAATCTCGGCTCGCCTGAAATCGAAAGCCTTGACTATACCGAGCTTGCGGTAATGACCGACTCGCAAACAGAGTATTCGGACAATCCGACAATGACCGTTTCGGTTTACGACAGCTGCGATAAATTTATCGACGTTATCAATCTCGGCTACGGTGGACTTGAATACACCGTCACCGCCGACACGGACGCGCTTGTGTTCGATAAAACAAGCGGCACGTCCTACGGCAGTGACAGGGTGCGAGTATACGCGGACGCGGATAAAGCCGCGGCGGGTGTAACCACCGCAACCATAACCGTCAGCCATACGCTCGACGGCAATGCGATTGATACAAAGGAAATCACGGTTACGATAGAAAATCCGACAGAGGATTTAAAAGAAAAAACATATGTCGAGGCGGGCGGCGTTGTTTCGATTGAAGCGGAGCATTACAGCGATGCCGTGTCAAACGGCGATTATGAATGGCGGCTTGAGGAGGACTTCGGCAGAAGCGGCGATTCAATGAAGGCATATCCCGACATTGCCGACACGGTTGCCGAAAGTGATGTTTTAACCGATTCGGCATATCTTGAATACAACGTATACTTCACTAACGCGGGCACGTATACACTCGATGTTTACCGTATGCCGACGCTTGACGAACGCGGCTCATGCCGATTTGCGGTATCGGCGGACAATGGTACACCCACGGTTCTTAAAGGCACCAGCTCCTACCCATCATCATCGAGTGAAACGAAAAACAGGGCAAATTCATGGGCGAACGGCGTATTGGCAAACAGCGAAAAATTGAGCACTACCGTAACAATATCCGAGGCAGGCTATCATACCATTCGCATATACAATATGTCGCCCGGTGTTGTTATAGATAAGTTGGTGCTTCATACGGATAGCGTATCATCATATTTCGGCGCACCGGAAAGCTATAACACAACATATAACACCGAAAGACTTAGGGCAACGACAACAACTGAGAGTGCACCCGACGAAAGTGAAACGATTGCAAAAACATTCGAGCCGTCGGCGGTTATAACAGCCGTGAGCGCGGACAGCAGCGTCGTAACCGGCGCAAGTCTGTACCGCATTGACGATACGCTTGAAAGCGCGGTAATTATCGCGGCGGCGTATGACGCCGGCGGTAACGTAATAAATTCGTCGTTTGCAAAAGCTGAATTTACGGATACAACCGCAGATGTAACGCTTGATTTGGATATAAGCGCTGCCTCGGCATACGCGGTGTACGCAGTTGACAGCCTGACGGATTTGCAGCCTATCGCTCCGTATAAGGTTTGCGGGGACATACTCTCCGAGGCGGAAAGCGATTACATTTCGTTAAAGACCGATTTCTCGGAATATTACGGCATAAAATCGCTTGTATTGATTGCCGACTGTGAGATAACGGACGCGCTTACGGCGAATGATATAGTGTATGTATACGGCGAAACGCTCACAAAGGACAGCTATAAATACATTCCATTTGCAGAAGAACAGGGTAAATATTACATACGCGCAGGCGTTGCGGGCGGATATACCTTTGACGAAACAAAAAATACCGTTGTGAATATTTATCCCGACACCGAGGCATCGGAGGAAACGCTTGATTTATGGACATTTGACGAGGATTTGTACAATGAAAACGGTGAAAATCCGTTTACATTGAGCGGCGGTGCGTCGCTGTCGGACGGCACGGTAAAAATGAACACGACATCTACAGGAACGCTTTCGATGGATTACGATACGCCTGTTGTAGTGTCGCAGGGGCAGAGCGTAACGGTTGAGTTTGATATAACCTTCGGTAAGCTGACCGGTAAAACGCTGTCATACGACATAACCGACTCCGCCGGCAACACGCTTGTTTCGGCGAAGCTGCACGTTTATAATGTATGGGAAAACACAACCCTTACGATAGGTGATACCGACGTTTTGGGCGGCGATTATACGACCTTGAGCAATGCGATTTCAAAATCAAGCAACACGGCATCGGGCAACAATCCGACGCATTTCAAATACGTGATTGACTTTGCCGCAAACAGGGCATATCTTACGGTAAGCGCCTCGGGCACAACCGCCGCCGAATACAGTGCGAAGCTTAGCGATAACGTCGGCGATGCTGCGGGAATACATTTCAGCACGACATATAACAACGAGGATCGAGCGTGCTATGTGGATAACGTCGAGGTAAGCCTCGCGACGGAGGAGCAGTATAAAATCACATTTGCCGCCGAGGATTCAGAGAGCGATGAAAGTATTGAAAACGCGGAAATAACCGTCAAGGACGGCGCGAGCGGTGCGGTAATCGCAGCCGAGGAGGACGGAACCTATCTGCTTTGCGAGGGCGATTACACAGTAACAGCAGCAGCGGACGGCTACCGAGATACAACATATGCGCTGGAGCTTACGCCCGCGCTTGAATCAAAAAATATAACTATTCCTATGCAGTCCTCGTCAACGCTTACAGCGGCGGCGGTAACGATTAAGTTTACAGACGAGAACGGCGCGGAAATAGCGGACAGCGTTACGATAGATGACTGTTATGTAGGCGACAGCTATAGCGTACCCGACGAATATCTGACCGATATTAAGCGAACGGTGAACGGCAAAACAAGCGTTTACAGATATTCCGAGGAGGATTCGGTGCTTACCTCCTCCGCGCTCACGGAGGACAATACGTTCACTGTGGTATGTGTGTTTGAGGCAAGCTATGATTATTATGAGGATTTCGAGAATTATACTTTATCCGAGCATACGTGGAACGGCACAACCTCCGCACTCGCCGTTTCAAACGGATATAGCGGAAAGGGACTTCTCTATACTTCAAGCGGCAGTACAATCGGCGCGTATGAAAGCATTAACGCTATAGACTGCACGGATAAAACCGCAACGGTTGAGGCGGACGTGAAATTCGCACCGTCCGGCACGGCGGGCAACAGTCAGTTTGTTATAAGCGGCTCGACTCTGACATTTTTAAGCAGTAATATCGATTACGGCATTGATTCAAGCGGACATATTCTCGCGCTTGAATATAACACAGGCTCTACGCTTTTGGTAAACGGCAATTCGGTTACTACCGACTTTATAGGCTCGTGGATTCACATAAAGGCTGTTATCGATTTCAGCACCGAAACAATGGACGTTACGCTGACGAACGACAGCGGGACAAATGCGGAGCTTACGAACATTGCATTTTACAGCAGCGGTGTTACAAATATAGGTTCTTACTATGTAAGAGCGGCGAAAACAACAGGCACCGTTGCGGCGGATAATATCAGTGTTTTATGTGAAGAATAAGAATACAAAAAGCTAAATATATAGGATAAGAAAAAGCATACCGCTCAATCACCAAAGATCGGCGAACGGTATGCTTTTTAAATTGTTTTCGCATATTTACGGTACTCGCTCGGTGTCATGCCTACAATTTCTTTAAACACTCTGCCAAAGTATATTGAGGAATTATATCCGCACTCCGCGGCAACATCGGTTATCTTTTTATTGCAGGAACGCAGCAGCTCGCAGGCGTTATTTATGCGCACCTCATTGAGGTAGTCCGAAACAGTCAGCCCCGTGTCCTTTTTTACCACCGCGCAAAGATATTGCTTTGATATATGTACCGCCGCGGCAATGCTTTCAAGACTTTCGATATATGCGTAATTTTCATTGATATATGCAAAAATTTTCTCGGTAATCCGATAACTTTGCTTAATTCGCGGAGCGGTTTGGTTCTTTTCGGCGTAAATTCTTGTGATAAGCTCCGCCAAATGTATAAACACAAGCTCCGACTCGCTTTCCATGCTTTCAAGCAGCTTTATAATATACAAAAACGCCTCGCCCTTAATTGTACGCTTTTTGTTGTCAAAGCCGCGTATAAGAGCTTTGATTGTTTCATCTGTGAAATAGGTGTGTAAATATCGTTCGGTAAAATGCACCGCATATCGTTCGTGATATGTACCGCCATTATTTTTGTGCAGGTCGTTTAGACGAATCAGCAAAATCTCACCTTGATTTATATCAATAAGCTCATCGTCAACCAAAATAGTTGTTGAGCCTTTTAACATCACAAATATTTCGTATGAATTGTGATAATGCAAGACTGAGGAAAAATCTTCGGGGTGTGAGCTGCGGCTCATGACGAACCATTTGTTTATCATATCAAAGCTCATACGCAATTCCTCCTACAGGGTGTCTTTGTTTTTATTATATCATGTATGGTAAAAAATACAAGAGGAATTTTGGTTTTTATGTGAATATAGTTTTCAATAAGGGGCTTTGCCACGTCATTCAACGTTTCAGTGGCGGATACTTGATTTGTTTGCAAATCAAAGCCGCCACTGAAAAAAGTAAATGGAACCCGCCGCCTATAGAGGCGGGGGACATCTGCGGTTAGGTTATATGCTGTTGCTTATCTTCTTTATCATCGAAAGAATAAAAATAGTCCTACATAGTGATTATTACCAAAAGAGTAAAGTCCTGTTTAACGGACAACAAATTTGATATATTCAATAAGAGGCAAAGCCCCGTCATTCAACGCTTTCAGTGGGAGATTGGTTCTCCCACTGAAAAAATTAAGTGGAACCCGCCGCCTATAGAGGCGGGGGACATATTACTTTTAGCTATATATGAAAGGAGAGCATCAATATGAATAAAGAAAACTCACGCAAAATGTGGCGGCGTATATTAGAACCGATAATTTGCGGAAATGGCGCTAAGTGTTTGAAAAATCCAACCCTTGAATTTTCCGTTCCCGGAGCTTATAGCGATTTGAGTGACCGGCAATATCATGATATGATATATAAT
>JAJBTG010000247.1 GCA_020860985.1 Oscillospiraceae bacterium | reverse complement strand
TGCAATATACATTCTTTTGCCTCCTGAAAAAAATTTATTAAATAAATTTTACCATAAAAATTTTAATTTGTAAATAGAAAATAGGTCGCAGACAAACAAAATCCTTGCATTTTTTTCGTTCCCTTCCTTCGACAAATACAAACGATTGAATTTTAGGTCTTTTATTTACGCGTCGAATGTGTTATAATTAAAATAAAAAAAGCAGGTGAAGCTATGTCGATGAGAATTATACGCGGAGCAATCGGATCCGGTAAGTCCGAGAGATGTCTTTGCGAAATTGAAAATATACATGAAAAATATCCACAAAGAAAGTGCATTATAATAGTCCCCAATCACTATTCGTACGAAACCGAAAAACGTTTTGTTGAAAGGTTCGGCGGAACGGGACTTAATAATATAGAGGTTCTCACGCTGCGGAAGATGGCGATAAACTGTCTTACCGCGGCGGAGCTTAATCATCTTACCCCGGCGGGAAAGCAAATGCTGATATATAAATCCGTGCATGAATACTGCGAGGAAACGGATATAACCGACGCTCGGCTTATAGCAGCAATGAAAAAGCCGGGATTTCTGGACATTATCGGTTCATTAATAAGTGAAATGAAGAGGTACTCAATCTCGCCGTCGCTCCTTTTTGAGAGCACGGATAAAATTGAAGATAACGATACTCTTAAAAACAAAGTTACGGCAGTGAGCAGGATTTACGGCGCGTATAATGATTTCATTGAACACTCCGGATGCAGCGACAGTGAGGACGATATTAAACGCCTTGCGGAATTTATACGGGGAAGTGAGATGTTCGATAGGGACACGTATGTATGGTTTGATAAATTCGACGAATTTATGCCGCATCAGGCTCGTGTAATAGAGGCTCTTTTGCAGCGGCGCGTTAATGTGACGGTGTGCGTAAATTATCCCGAGGAGAATAATGAAGTATACGCTCAGCTTGAAAATACGTTTCTTAATGCAGAGCGTCTGGCGTATGAGTACGGCGGCGACGAGGTTATAAGCTTGACGGCAAATTTGAAGCATTTGATAAACAACGCCGAGCTGAAATTTTTGTTTGAAAATTGGAACAACTATCACGCGGTATATAACGAAGCAACGGAGAATGTTTTTCTTTTTGAGGGACGCGACGCATACAGCGAGGTTGAAAACGCCGCCGGCCGCATAACGGATCTTGTGCGTGAGGACGGAATGAGGTTCCGCGATATAGCCGTGCTTTGCGGTAACGCGGAGGAATATCAGCACCTTGTAAAAACCGTGTTCGAGGAATATGAAATACCGTATTTTACAGACAGCACAATAATTCTTTCCGATCACCCCATAGCAATGCAGGTGCTTTCCGTGTTTGATATTTTGGACGAGGATTGGAGCTATGAATCGGTTTTCGCCTATTTGCGCGCAGGCTTTATTTATGAACGCAGGGACGGAAAAATCAAGCCTATAAATCAAGACGATGTGGACAGGCTCGAGAACTTCGTGATAAAATACGGAATACGCGGGCAGAGCAGATGGCTTTGCGATGAGAAATGGAGCAGGGGAGGAGATATAATTTCAACCGCTTTCGGGGAGGAGCCGGAAGAAAACGAGGATAATTTTATCGACGCTCTTCGGAGAAAAATAACCGTGCCGATACTCGCGTTTAAGGATGCGACGTCGCGCAGGAAAACGGCGCTTGAACACGCTACCGCACTGTTTGAATATTTTGAAAGCATAGATTTGTATGCCGGATTAAAAGCAGAAATCGCGCGCCTGCGCAATGACGGTATGATGAATGAGGCGGAGCAGTTTACACAGATATGGAATTTGCTGCTCGACGTGCTTAATCAGGCGGTTGTAACCGTTGGAAATGAAAAAATGAACAGGGCGGAATTTGGCGAATATATCCGCGCGGGCTTATCAAAATGCGAGATACGGATAATTCCGTCGGGAGTGGATCAGGTATATGTTGGAAATGTCGAGCGCAGCAGCCGTTCAAATGTGCGCGCTATGTTTGTAATAGGTGCCGTAAGCGGAACATTTCCCGATGAATTTGTAACGGAGGGATTTTTTTCCAATAACGACCGAAACGCGCTCGAGGAAAAATATTCGATTACACTCGCACCGGATACGAGGAGAAAGACGGAAAAGCAATATTTTAAGGTTTATAAGGCGATGTGCGCCGTTACCGAGAAGCTGTTTTTAAGCTATCCGCTGCAAAATTCAGAGGGCAGAGCGTTAAGAGCGTCACGCATGATAACGGATATAGTCAGGAAATTTCCTAAAATTAGCGTCAGTGACAATCTTGTAAGCAATGCCTCGGGCATCGGCGCCGCTCTTAACGGCACATATATTTCATCTCCAAAGGCGACCATACACAGAATACTTATAAATAAATCGCATAAGGGAAAATCAAATCCCGTTTGGGAGGCGGCGTATAATTGGTACAAAAAGAATGGCGAGTGGGATAATATGCTTTCTATGATTGACCGCGCGGAAAAATTTTCACTGCGCGATATTAGGCTTGACAGTGAAATAGCCGAGGAGCTTTACCGCAACAGAGGTGCGTACAGTGCGAGCCGCTTGAATGAGTATGCGAAATGTCCGTTCGCGTATTTTATAAAATACGGGTTGAGAGCCTATGAGCGCGACGAATGGGAGATAACTCCGGCGGATGTCGGAACATACGCTCACGCGGTAATACGCGAATTTTGCGAGCGCGTTGAGGACGGCGCAAAAACCTCCGATGAAAAGCTCGATAGGTGGCGCGGACTCCGTGAAAGGGGAGAGGACGGCGACGCGCCTATAAGGGAGGAAATCCTGGATGAAATAATCGATACGACAAAGGATAATATTCTAACCTCGAACAGTCGAGATAAAGAGCGCACAGCAAATATTTTCGGGCGAATGGGCAAGACAATACGTCATGCGGCGCGGATTGTCCATATGAGCTTCAAGAACGGGCAGTATGCCGAGGACGGATTGGAACGGCATTTTGAGATTGATTTGGGCGAGAACATTGCCGTAAGGGGCGATATTGACCGCGTAGATGTTTACAACGAAATCGGCGGTGACGCGAGAGTGCGCATAATCGATTACAAAACAGGAAACCGCGCTTTCGATGTTGTCGATGTGGTGAACAGAATAGATATGCAGCCTATAATATACGCGCTTGCCGCGCGTGAGTTGGTGAGTGAAGAATTCAATAAGAATACGGCTGTCACGGGAGTTTATTATAATAAGGTTCGCGACGATTTTCAAAAGCTCAAGCAGGGCGACGGTGTTGAAAAGGCGTTCATTAATCATAAAAAAAGCAGAAAGCTTGAGGGTATAACCTTTGTTGATTCCCCCGGCGATAACCGCGTAATATACGATATGGACAGTCGTTTGGAAAACGGGGAGCAGAGCGAATTTCTTGATGTGTCACTTGATGGGGCGGGCGCTGTTAAGCCTTCGGATACGATAAGAACCCGAGCGGAAATCGACGGACTTATGTCGCAGGTAGCGGAGAATATAATAGAAATGGACAAAGAAATCAAAAGCGGAGAAATTTCTCTTATGCCATATAAATCAACTCAGGGCGACTCATGCGAATTTTGCGAATACGCCGATGTGTGCGCGTTTGACGGCAATAAGCGCGCCGCGCGAGAAAAAGAGGGGAACAAAAAAGAGGTATGGGAAAGAATGTACCTAAAGGGAGGAGGAAAATAATGGCAATGTGGACGAGTGCTCAGGAGAGCGCAATAAACGCGCCGATCGGACAGGGGAACATACTTGTAAGCGCGGCGGCAGGTTCGGGAAAAACGGCGGTGCTTGTTGAGATAATAATAACAAAGGTTTTAAGAGGGGAAACCAATGTCGACAATCTGCTTGTTGTAACCTTTACGGATGCGGCGGCAGCGGAGATGAAAGAAAAAATTATAAGCCGTATGCAAAGCGCGCTCGACGAGATGCAGAATGCCGGTCAGAAGACGCGCATACAAAATCAACTGCGGCTTTGCGGCGGTGCGGACATTACCACCATTGACGCGTTCTGTTTGCGGGCGGTCAAAAACAATTTCCATCTACTCGGTGTCGATCCTAATTTCTTTATAGCGGACCCGGCGGAATCGGAACTGATGATGGACGAGGTTATTGAAAGTTTATTTAACAGACTTTATGTTGAAAACGACGAGCGTTTTCTTAGGCTTGTGGATATGTATTCCTCTAACCGCAATGACAAATCGCTTAAAGGACTTATTTTTGAAATCTACAGGTCTATTCTTTCGTTTGCTGAGCCGCTCGAATGGCTTGACGAAAAAGCGGAAATGTATGTGGAAGACATGGCTCACAGTGAGTGGGCACAGAAGTATGTAATCGAACAGGGGTGCAACCGTCTCGGAACGGAGTACAAAAGACGTTTTAAAAAGCTCGCGGAACGCATGGCATATATTGCCGAGGGCGAACAAGGAACGGGGAGCGCAGCCGAGGACGACGAGCAAATGAAGGAGTATTGGGGAACGCTATGGAGCGGAGTGTGGCTCTGCATTAATGTAGCAAGCGAGCTTGAAACTGTTTCAAGCTGGGAAGAAGCATACGATTATTACGAAAAATATTTTAAAAAGAGAAACGGTATAGACAGTCTTATTCCAAGCAGAATGCCGAAGATTAAGCTTGCCGACGATGATGTCTGGAAGGCTATGTGCACAAAAAGAAACGAGTTGAAAAAGTCCTTTAAAAAGGACTGCGGCGAATATGTAACTCAAAGCGCGGAGGATTTTAACGCTGAAATCCACAGTACCGAATTGAGTCGGACAGTTCGCGATATAGTGTGGCTCGTTAAGGAATTTGACGGCGAATACATGAGAAAAAAGGAAAGCCGAAATATAAAGGAATTTCATGACATAGAGCATCTTGCCTACAGATTGTTCCGCGAAAGTGAAAATGTACGCGGCGAATATCGTGACAAATATGATGAAATTCTTATTGACGAATATCAGGACACAAACGGATTGCAGGACGCGATTTTTGAGAAAATATCAAAGGGCGGAAAAAATATTTTCATGGTAGGCGATTTAAAGCAGAGTATATATCGTTTCCGCGGCGGCGACCCGACAATATTTAAGAAAAAAAGCAAGTCGTATGTAAGCGGCTCATCCTCGGGACAATGCATTGTTTTATCACAGAATTTCAGAAGCCGCCAGGAAGTATTGAAAAGCGTAAACGACCTGTTCGGGAGCATTATGTCCGACGCTGTCGGCGACGTTGTATATGAGGGCGACGAGCTTATTACGCGTGAGGATGAGCGGGAATGCTATCCGCCCGGCATTGAGGATAACACATCGGAAATGCACCTTATATCATATAGTCCCGAGGATGCGGGACGGGCGGATCTGCCGGATACGGACGGAAGTCTTTCCGACAGGATAGAAGCGGCATATATAGCCGACAAAATACGTGAGCTGCTCGATGGAAAATACCGGATTTATGACAAGGATTTGGGACGATACAGAGAGGCTCGCTGCAAGGATATTACAATTCTTGCGAAATCCGTGCGCTACAGCAGCGAAACATATATAAACGCGCTTTCAAGCCGAGGAATACCGGCGTTCGTTGAGCTTGAGGATTATTTTGAACGTAGGGAAATAAGGCTGATGCTGACGCTTATATCGCTTATAAATAATCATTTGCAGGATATTGAGCTTGTAAGCGTTATGCGTTCGCCAATCGGCGGTTTTTCCGATAACGAGCTTGCTCGGATAAGGCTGCATAATGAGAGGACGGAGTATTTTTATAATGCTGTATGCAGCTATGCAAAGGACGGCGATGATGAGGTTCTGCGGGCAAAATGCGAAGGCTTTGTTTCCGATCTTACACGGTGGCGCGGATATGTCAAGCAGAAATCGGTCGCTAATCTCATATGGACGATTTACTCGGAAACCGGATTTTATGACTTCATGGGTGCAATCGAGGGCGGGGAAGAAGCGCAGGCAAATCTCAAGCTGCTTTACGAGCGCGCAAAGAAATACGAGCAATCCGGATTTAAGGGACTTTTTAATTTCCTGCGCTATATTGAAAAACTGAAGAACAGAACCGAGGATTTGAGCGGCGCAAAGATGATTGGTGAAAACCACGATGTCGTGCGGATAATGACGATTCATAAAAGTAAGGGATTGGAATTTCCGATAGTGTTTCTCGCGGGAATGGGGAAACGTCTGAGAGGAAAGCCGAACTCGGAGAGCCGTGTGCTGCTGCATAAGGATTTGGGATTCGGAATGCAGTATGCCGACGCGGAGAACAGTTATTATAAGGATACTCTTATGAAAACAATCGTCAATAAGGCAAATAGGTCGGAGGAACTTTCGGAGGTTATGCGCCTTTTGTATGTTGCGCTTACGCGTTCCAAAGAGAAGCTTATAGTTACGGCGGTAAAGAAATACCTGAGCGAGGACAAACTGACCGAGGATTTGGACAGGTGGAGGAATATGCCCGATTTAAATGGTGTTATCGGCACGGAGGATGTATCCTCCGCATCAACCTATATCGATTGGTTGTGCCCGGCGGCAATCGGTGCGGAAAATTGGGAATTTATATTAAAGGATATTTCCGAGAGCGTAAGGACGTTCGATATATGCGAGGAAGAGGAGGAAGAAAATATCGTACCGAGCGATGAGCTTGAAGAAGCGGTGGGCAGAATCCTTGATTTTTCCTATAAATATCCAAAAAGCGGAGCGGTTCCGGCAAAGACCTCCGTTTCCGCACTGAAGCAAATGAGGGATTTCGATGATGACGCAGAAAATATTGAAGCAAGACCTAACGAGTATGATTTTTCGATGATGGCAAAGAAGCCTAAGTTCATGTGCGAGGAGGTTCCGGGAAATGAAATAGGAACGGCGCATCATCAGCTTATGGCGTACATTAATATGGATGGGTTGAAAAACGCGGAGAATAGGATTGAATTTATACAGTCCGAAATAGAGCGTATTATCTCCGAGGGACAGATTGACCCCGATGCCGTGACGGAAAAAATGGCAGAGCACTGCGCCGCGTTTTTTGAATCGGAGCTTGCGGAAAGAATGATGAACGCAAAAAAGATTTATCGCGAGCCGCCGTTTCAAATTGAAATTCCCGCACGACTTTATGATAACACATTAGACAGCCGCTATGATGACGAAAAAATGATTTTACAGGGAATTATAGACTGCCTTTTTGAGGAGGATGACGGCATTGTTTTAATCGATTATAAAACGGACAGAGTAAACAGCGTTGAGGAAATTATCGAAAAATACCGCCTACAGCTTGATTTGTAC
>JAJBTG010000065.1 GCA_020860985.1 Oscillospiraceae bacterium | reverse complement strand
GACTTACGGAGGCTGAAAAACAGGAGCAGCAAAATCTCCGGAGAGAATATCTCGATGCTGTAAAAGCAAATTTTAAAGCCACATTGGATAATGTGGAATTTACAGATAAAAAATGACCTAAATAAAGATGTCCCCGCCTTTGGCGGGTTCCGCTTAATTTTTTCGGCGGGAAACTTTGATTTGTAAACAAATCAAATATCTCCCACTGAAAATGTTGAAAGACGGGGCTTTGCCCCTTGTTGAAATTTTAAATGCAAAGGAGTATTTAGAAAAATGTCACTAAGTTTACCAAAGGATTACAGGTCGGAGCTTGACGGGAGAACCACCGAGAAAGCCATCAAATTTATCAAGGACACATTTCAGCATGAAATAGTCGCGGCATTGAATTTGCAAAGAATATCCGCGCCGCTGTTTGTACGTCCGGAAACGGGTCTTAACGATAACCTAAACGGCGTTGAGCGCCCTGTAAGCTTTGACGCGCCGTGTATAGGAGGAGCGACGCTTGAGATTGTTCATTCGCTTGCAAAGTGGAAGAGAATGACGCTCGGTAGGTACGGCTTCGAGCCGGGCGAGGGACTTTATACGGATATGAACGCTATCCGCCGTGATGAAGAGGTTGACAATCTTCATTCAATGTATGTCGACCAGTGGGACTGGGAAGAGGTCATCGAGAAGAAGGACAGAAATACGGAAACTCTGAAGAAGTATGTAAAGAATATTTACGCGGCAATGAAAGCGACTCAGACAAGAGTATGCCAAAAATTCCCGATGCTTGACAATAATTTCGCGGATGAGATAACCTTTATAACAACCCAGGAGCTTGAGGATATGTATCCCGAGCTTGAGCCTAAGGAAAGGGAAAACAAGCTTCTTCGCGAGAAAAAAGCGGTGTTCCTTATGCAGATAGGCAAGGAGCTTAAGTCCGGTAAAAAGCATGACGGCAGAGCGCCGGATTATGACGACTGGGAATTAAACGGTGACATTTTGGTATATTATCCTTTGCTTGACATCGCATATGAGCTGTCGAGCATGGGCATCCGCGTTGACGAGGACTCTCTCGTTTCGCAGATTAAAATCGCGGGCTGCGAGGAAAGATTGAAAATGGATTTCCATAAGAAGCTTGCGAATAAGGAGCTGCCGTACACAATCGGCGGCGGCATAGGACAGTCGAGATTGTGTATGTATATGCTCAACAAGGCGCATATCGGCGAGGTTCAAGCTTCGGTATGGCCGGAGGATATGCGCGAGGAATGCGCGGCAAACGGAATAAATCTGCTGTAAAGCTTACATGAAAGGACAAATCGAATGAAAACAGTTGTAAAAAAGTTATTCAGGGAAACAGAAGCCTACGGGGGAAAGGAAGTAACGATTTCCGGTTGGGTAAGAACAATACGAGTGTCGAAGAATTTCGGCTTCGTTGAGGTGAACGACGGAAGCTTTTTCAAGAATTTACAGATTATAATAGAGGAAAATAAGCTTGAGAATTTTGCACAGCTTTCAAAGCTTAATGTCGGCGCGGCGATTACGGCGACCGGTATTTTGGAGCTTACTCCCGAAGCGAAGCAGCCCTTTGAATTAAAGGCTGACAGCGTTGAAATTGACGGCTTGTCAACTCCGGATTACCCGCTGCAAAAAAAGCGTCACAGCTTTGAATACCTGCGTACAATCGCGCATTTGCGCCCCAGAACAAACACCTTTGCGGCGGTATTCCGCATAAGATCGATGATTGCTTACGCAATCCATCAATTTTTCCAGGAACGCGGATTTGTTTATGTGCATACTCCGATTATCACCGGAAGCGACTGCGAGGGTGCGGGAGAAATGTTCCAGGTAACTACAATGCCGCTCGACAATATCCCCAAAAACGAAGACGGCGGCATTGATTACAGCAAGGATTTCTTTGGGAAATCAACCAATCTGACCGTAAGCGGTCAGCTCAATGTCGAAACATACTGCATGGCGTTCAGGAATGTATACACCTTCGGACCGACCTTCCGTGCCGAGAATTCAAACACAACCCGTCATGCGGCTGAATTTTGGATGATTGAGTCGGAGATTGCGTTTGCGGATTTGCAGGATGATATGGAGCTTGCCGAGGATATGCTGAAGTACATCATAACGTATTGTCTTGAAAACGCGCCCGAGGAGATGGCGTTCTTTAACCAATTTATCGATAAGGGACTTCTTGACAGACTGAATAATGTTGTAAACAATAAATTCGCTCATGTTACCTATACGGAGGCGGTTGAGCTTTTAAAGGAGCACGCGGAGGATTTTGAGTATCCGGTTGAATGGGGCGAGGATTTACAGACGGAGTATGAAAGATACCTTACCGAAAAGGTGTTTAAGCGTCCGGTTATGGTCACGGATTACCCGAAGGAAATCAAGGCGTTCTATATGAAGCTTAACCCCGACGGAAAGACAGTTGCGGCGGTTGACGTACTTGTGCCGGGAGTGGGCGAAATTATAGGCGGAAGTCAGCGTGAGGAAAATTACGATGTTCTTGTAAGCCGTATGAAAGAGCTTGGTCTTAAAGAGGAGGATTACTCGTGGTATCTTGACTTGAGAAAGTACGGCACAAATAAGCACGCGGGATTCGGTCTTGGCTTTGAACGCGCGGTTATGTATATTACGGGAATGTCCAATATTCGCGACGTGCTTCCGTTCCCGAGAACGGTAGGAACGGCTGAATTTTAATCAAAGGAAGATAGAAATGACATTAATTTATATTATTTGCTTTGTGATTTTGGTAGTCATAGCCTACAAATTTAATGTGCTGCTCGGAGCCGCGCTTACGTTGGCGGCGGTTGCGTTTGGAATTTACTCCCTCATACCGTCATTCTATGTGCTTAAGGCGAACAAGGCGTATCAGGCGGGCGATTTTGAAGAGGCAAAAAGACAGTATAAAAAGGCGTATGACACAAACCGCGCAAAGCTTGATACAAAGGTTTCTTACGCGTACATCCTGCTCCGCACGAATGAAGCGGATGAAGCGGAAAGAGTTCTTGATAAAATAATACGCACAAAGGGAGTTAAGCCCGAGCAGAAAAAAAAGGCGAAACAGCAGAGATGTATGGTTTATTATAAGCAGGGCAGATTGGATGAGGCGCTTGAGGAGGCGTATGAAATTTTCGATAACGGAAATTACAAGAACACAACGCTCTACGGAATGATAGGATTTTTCAAATATCTCCGTGACGACCCCGAGGACGCGCTTGAATTTTGCCTTGAAGCGTATGAATATAACAGCGACGACCGCGATATTATGGACAATCTTTCGCTTTGCTATTACAAATTGGGGCAATACGATAAGGCGAAGGAAATATCGGATAAAATAATTTCCGCGAATCCGCAGTTTGTCGAGGCGTACTATCACGGCGCGCAGATTGCCGTCAAATGCGGCGAGTATAAAACAGCGGAGGAATATCTCGATAAAATACCCGGCTGCCGCTGGTCAAGCATGACAACGGTAACGCATGAGGAAGTTGATAACTTGATAAAAGAGGTGCGGGAAAAGCTATGAGCAAAACGCCGCTTGCGGACAGAATACGGCCCTCCTGCCTTGACGAGGTAGTAGGTCAGAAGCAGCTTATCGGGGATGGTAAGCTGCTTCGTAATATAATTGAAAATAATGAAATTCCCAATATGATTTTTTATGGACCGAGCGGTGTGGGTAAAACCCCCATTGCAAACATCATTGCGTCGAAAACTGGAAAAACGCTGCACCGCCTCAACGCGACTACCGCGTCCGTTGCCGACGTTAAGAATATTGGTTCCACTCTCGACAGCTGTGTGGCGATGCACGGCGTTCTGCTGTACCTTGATGAAATCCAGCATTTTAATAAAAAGCAGCAGCAGTCGCTTTTAGAGTTCATGGAAAACGGTAAAATCACCCTTATTGCAAGCACGACGGAAAATCCGTATTTTTATGTGTATAATGCCGTCCTGTCGCGAAGTGTGATTTTTGAGTTTACGCCGGTTGAGCCGGAGGAAATCGAGAACGCTCTGCGCCGCGCGGTAAAGCTTTTGAGCGAGGATGATTATAAGGCTTATAATGTCAATGTCGAGGACGCGGCGATAACGCATATGGCTCATGCTTCAAACGGAGATGTGCGAAAGGCGCTTAATTCGTTGGAGGTGTCGTTCCTTGCGGCGCCACCAGACAAGGATTCAAATATAAATATCACGCTTGACACGGCTGTTCAGGCAACTCAAAAAAAGGCTATGCGTTACGATAAGGACGGGGACAGTCATTACGATATTTTAAGCGCGTTCCAGAAATCCATACGCGGCTCCGATGCCGACGCCGCTATTCATTACCTTGCAAGGCTCGTTTCGGCGGGCGATTTGCAGAGTATTTGCAGACGGCTTCTTGTAATATCCGCTGAGGACATAGGGCTTGCATACCCGCAGGCGGTAACGATTGTAAAGTCCTGCGTTGACGCGGCATTGCAGCTCGGATTTCCCGAGGCGAGGATTCCGCTTGCCGAGGCGGTAATTCTGCTTGCGACCGCGCCAAAATCAAACAGCGCCATATGTGCGATTGACAGCGCACTTAGGGATATTGAAAGTACGGATATGGGCGATATCCCCGCGCATTTGAAGGATTCGCACTACAGCGGCTCGTCTAAGCTCGGTCACGGTATCGAGTATAAATATCCGCACAGCTATCCGAATCATTACATAAAACAGCAGTACCTGCCGAATAATATAAAGGATAAGCAATATTATGAATTTGGGGACAATAAAACGGAGCAGGCGGCAAAAATGTATTGGGACAAGATTAAGAAATAAAATTCCACTGAAAGCGTTGAATGACGGGGCTTCGCCCTTATTGAAGGATAGGAAAGGGGACACAAAATGAAGGACGGATTTGTCAAGGTGGCTTGCGCCGCGGTTGATATAAAGGTCGGGGACACTAAATTTAATTCGGATAATATAATAGAACAGATAAAAATCGCGGCGGTAAATAAAGCCAAGCTGATTGTTTTTCCGGAGCTTTCAATTACCGCTTATACCTGCGGCGATTTATTTTCACAGAAAATTCTCACAGACAGTGCAAGGGAGGAGTTTTTGCGCATAGCGCGGGAAACTGCCGCTTGCGATATTATATCCGTTGTCGGACTGCCGCTTGAAGTAAATCAAACGCTCTATAATTGCGCGGCTGTTTTAAATGGCGGTGAGGTAAAGGGAATAATTCCCAAGATGGCAATCCCGAACTATTCCGAGTTTTACGAGGCTCGCCATTTCGCAAGAGGCAGAGCGGAGGTTGAGTATATAAAAATAGGCGGAAAAACGGTTCCTTTCGGCAGCAATATTTTATTTAAAGCCAATAATATGGAAAATTTTGTATTAGCGGTTGAGGTCTGCGAGGATTTGTGGACGGTGAACCCGCCGTCGAACAGTCATGCCCTCGCGGGAGCGACTGTAATTGCGAATCTCTCGGCCTCCAACGAGCTTATCGCAAAGGACGAGTATCGGCAAATGCTGGTTAAAAGCCAGTCGGCGCGTTTGTTCGCGGCGTATATTTACGCGGACGCGGGATACGGGGAATCCACAACCGACCTTGTTTTTTCGGGCGATAATATAATCGCGGAAAACGGAACGATTTTGAAAAGAAGCCGCCGCTTTACGAATGAATGTGTATATACCGAGCTTGATTTGGAAAGACTTGTAAGTGAGAGAAGAAAGACAACCACCTACGAAAATATTCCGACCGATGATTATGAGATTGTCGAGGTTGAATTTGCGTCGGAGGAAACGGAGCTGACGCGGCACATAGAGAAGCTGCCGTTTGTTCCGTCAGACGAAGCAAAACGCGTAAAGCGAAGCGAGGAAATTCTGACGATACAGTCCGTGGGTTTAAGAAAGCGCTTGCAGCATACCAACGCAAAAACGGCCGTTATAGGAATCAGCGGCGGACTTGATTCGACACTCGCGCTGCTTGTGACGCTTCGCGCCTTTGACAGTTTGGGACTTGACAGAAAAAACATTATTGCGGTAACAATGCCGTGCTTCGGAACGACAGACAGAACATATAACAATGCCGTGAATTTTGCAAATTCCGTCAATGTTACGCTTAAGGAAATCAATATCGCGGACGCGATAAATCAGCATTTTAAGGATATTGAACAGAATCCCGACAGCTACGATGTAACCTATGAAAATTCTCAGGCGCGTGAGCGCACGCAGGTATTGATGGATGTAGCGAATAAGACGGGCGGTATGGTAATCGGCACGGGCGATATGTCCGAGCTGGCTCTTGGCTGGGCGACGTATAACGGCGACCATATGTCGATGTACGCAGTAAATGCCGGAGTGCCGAAAACGCTGATTAGGTACCTTGTGGACTATGAAGCGCGGCGCACCGATAATCCCATACTGCAAAAAACTCTTGAGGATATTCTGGCAACGCCGGTAAGTCCCGAGCTGCTCCCGCCAAAGGATGGAGAAATTTCCCAAAAGACCGAGCATATAGTCGGTCCCTATGAGCTGCATGATTTCTTTCTGTATCACCTGACGCGCTTCGGTTCAAGACCTTCAAAAATTCTGCGCATTGCGGAAATTGCGTTCAAGGGCGAATATGACAGAGATGTTATTCTGAATTGGCTGAAGGTGTTTTTCAGGAGATTTTTCAGCCAGCAGTTCAAGCGCTCCTGTCTGCCGGACGGTCCCAAGGTAGGTTCGGTTGCTCTTTCACCGAGAGGCGATTGGCGTATGCCAAGCGACGCTTCCGTAAATTTATGGATGAGCGAGCTGGAAAGACTGTAGAAAGTTCCGCGGCATAGATTCGGCAATGCTCATTCGGCAAGGAAAGTGAATGAGCAATGGTAAAAAATAAAGGAAAAATCTGTTTATTAATTTCGGCTTTTATATACGGACTCGCGCCTCTTTTGGCAAAGGTCACATATCAAGGCGGCGCAAACGGAATCACGCTTACTTTTTTGCGTGGAGGTCTGTGTGTGCCGCTTCTTTATATTATAATGCGGGCGGACGGTATATCCTTGAGGCTTACGAAAAGGGAGCTTAAGAGCGTGCTTATTTTGGGCGTGTTCGGAGGAGCGGCGCCGATAGCTCTGCTGTATCTGTCGTATAACTATATTTCCATCGGACTTGCCACAACGCTGCATTTTATATACCCTCTTATAATAGTTTTGGCGTCATCGTTTCTATTTCATGAGAGAATGACGAAAATAAAGCTTGCGGCTGTGATATTGGTAACAATAGGAATATTTATGGTTGTCGATATAACCCGCGCGTCCGATACGCTGGGAATTGTG
>JAJBTG010000160.1:2357-7358 GCA_020860985.1 Oscillospiraceae bacterium | reverse complement strand
TACCTGTGAATTTTTTTCTTATTTAGTTCACATGATTATTCTACCATATCTAATGGAAAGCCGCGTCAAATCCATGTAATAATTTACTTAACATATGTAAAGTTTTTATTAAGCTTTGTAAAGTAAAGGTAAAAAATCGGTGGACAAAGAGCGGAAAATAAAAGAATTTGAATATAATGAGAACATTATTCGAGTTATCGGTCAGCCTCAGGATGAGGGCGAGGAAACAATTTCATCATATGTCGATTCATTTATGATATTGTAAAATAAATCGTTTTCCATATAAGCAAGCTTAGCAGAAGCATTGCTCCGATTTAAAAAAGAACACAAAAATCCCCGCCTTTTTCGGCGGGGATTTTTTATGGGATTGTATTCCCTATTCCGCTATGATTACTCTTACTCTTCCTCCCGAGCTTTCTGTTTTATCATAATATGCCGTGAGTTTATAATCTCCGTTTATAGCGTCGTCAATCGGGATTTTCATAAGAGTGCTTGTTTTTAGATATACCGCCACGCGGTCGCTCAGCTTATACTGCTGTCCGCCTATTGTTATGGTGGTAGACGTAAGCTTGGTTGCGGTTCCGCTGTAGCTCTTGAGCGATTCCGCTCTTTCCACAGTTCCGTTGCTCAACGCCACCTTACAGCCCACCTTTGACGCCATCTCCATTGTTGTACTGTAGGTCAGCTGCGTACCGTCTACATCGATTGTATATACGTATCCCGACGAGCCGTTCGCTCTTGACAGAAACACGCCGTAGCTATACGCATCGCCCGTGACATTCTTTAATATCATTTCCGTTATTTCATTCGACGAATTCTTAGCACAGTACAAAACGCTCGATGAAGCTATCGTAAGTCCGTCAAGTCTTTGCGGGTAAACGCTCTTATACAGAGCAACATCGTATAAATCCGAAACAACCGTATCGAGGATTTTAACATTGTCCGCAAACTTGTATGACCCGATTGTATATTCCGTTCCGTCAACTATGCCGCTTACCGTGTTCGAGGTCTGCTTTGTTACCGATGCTTTTCCATCGCTGAACGCAACCTTGCATACTGTACCTATATATCCGCTGTAATCGTTGGTTGTGGCGTATTCGTTCACAACCGCGTCAGCCGAAACGAGCTTTATATAATAGCTTGAATACGTTGTTCCGTTTGCGTTTGTGAAATCCTTTTTACCCGCTTCCGTAACATATCCGACAGCCGACGATGTAGATGTTCCGTCGGAGGTGACTACTCCCGCAATATCGCCATTTCTTCCGAGAAGTGCCGTTATTGTATCGCCGTATTTAAAGCTTCCGCTTGACGACAGCGCGTTAAATGCGTCAACGCCCTCAATGCTGTATTCCTTTCCGGAAATTGTAACCGTTGTCGGAGCGTCCTTCGACGGCGACGCGCTTTCATAAACGCCGGTTACCTTATCGGTATACGCCAAAACCATATTCAGCTCGCTGCTGTAATAAATTATATCGTTTATCTGAATCGCGCTTGATGTAACCTTGGTTCCGCCGCGCATAACGGTGGTCGAGGAATTGGTGTCAAATGCGCTCATCCACTCGGATGAAGTAACCTTTACAGGACCCTCCATGCTTCCCTTTTCATAGCTGAGATAATCTATATCCGAGCCGTCGTATTTTATATACAGAATATCGCCCATTGCCATCTCGCTCTTTACGGAGCCGTAAGTGCTTTGAACGCTGTCGCGATAGCAGGTAGTGCTGTCCTTAACGTCAATCTGCGTGAACGCTCCGTTCTTGTAGCAGACAATAGCGTCGCTGAGCTGCGAATAAATAACATATCTGTCGAGCGCGTTGGTTGAAATTCCCGAGCTGCTTCCGCCCTCAATCAAAAGCGCGTAATCTATCGAGCCGTTTTTGTTCAGATAAACGCGGAAGGTATCGCCCGTTGAAGCCTGCGAAACCGCCGTTGCATATGTGTAGGTCTGCGATTTATAGTATATCGTTGTGTTGGAATTTATATCCATCATGTTTCCGTCAAGAATCAAGTCGTTTCCCACAACATTTGTTACCTGATATTCCTCAACTTCCTGGTCACGCGGGGTAAACGAAACAAAATCATCGCCGTTTTTAACCACCATATCCCCGCGTCTGCCGACATAATCGCTGTCGAAGTTATCGTCATACTCATATGTTCCGGCAGTCGTATATATCTTATCCATGCCTATCGAGCTGTCCTCATTGTTTGAGGCGATAATTGTAACGTCCTCTATTATCTCGCAGTCGAAAATGGAAATAAGCTTGCTTGAAGAATCCTTCATTTTGGTGTCAAGCGTGTTATATACAAGGTTCGCCACCTGACGTCTTGTCAGTATATCTCCCTGAACCGCGTCCACGTTCTTTGTGATTTCAAGATTTTCCGCAAGACCTATTTGTCCGTAAGGCCACGAAACTCCGAAGTCATCGTCGGTATATCCCAACACCTTCAACATCATTGTAATCGCTTCCTCATAGGAAACATTGTTGTCGGGTTTAAATGTTCCGTCAACATATCCGGCGACTATTCCCGCCGAAACCGCCGCCTTTATATACGGCGCCGACCAATGCTCATATGTAACGTCTTTAAACGGAGATACCTTAAGTCCCGACGCAACGGTGTTTTTGGATGTTGATGATGCCACCGAAATCTTAGCAAACTCCGCTCTTGAAACATCATCGTCCAAGCGCAGGTTTCCGTCGCCGTCGCCGACCATTATCTTCAGCTCCGAGAGCAGAACCATAATGTCATCGTCACTGTCCGTGTCAGCCATGACAGGAACGGCGGATAAAAGCATTACGGCTGTCAGTATAACAGAAATTATCTTTTTCATATACATTTTCCTTCCTAATTAATCATATCTCAAAGCGTCTATAGGATTAAGCGCCGCCGCTTTTCTTGCGGGCATAAATCCGAAGAATACGCCGATTGCCGCAGATACCGTAAATGATACGAGAATGGACGAGGCTGTCGGAAGAATAGACATTCCCAAAAGCCTTCCGACTACTATCGCCAAAATCGAGCCGACTATTATTCCAATCACGCCGCCTATGCAGCTTAACATTCCGGCTTCCATTACAAACTGCGTAAGAATATTTCTTTGCTTCGCTCCGAGAGATTTTCTTATACCTATCTCCCTTGTTCTCTCCGTTACGGACACAAGCATAATATTCATTATTCCTATACCCGCAACAACAAGTGATATTCCGGCGATTGCTATAAGCATCATTTCCATTTTATCAAGAATATCCGATAATCTGTCGGCTACAGATTTCATCGCAACTATAGTATAGTAATCCTCGTCGCCTATAGCGTTCAAACACATTGCCTCTACCAAGTCCTCGGCGGTTTCAACCGTATCCTGAGATGTCGCGTATATAACATAGCTTGATATTTGATTTGTTCTGGTAGTGTGCATAGCAACGGTATAGGGAACATATATAATGTCGTCGGACGAACCTTCGGTTGAATCGTCCTGTTCCTCTATAATTCCCACTACCGTGTACGGCGTACCGGAAAGTGAAAGCTTCTGTCCGACAGCGTCCCCGCCGAACATATTCTGCGCGACATATGTTCCTATTACGCAGACCTTTTGTCGGCGCTCTATGTCTATATATGTAAGCTCTCGCCCATAGGCTATGTTATAGTCCTTAAGTCCGAGATACTGCTCGTTTATACCCGTTGCGGTCGAGGATATGGTTTCGTTTTCACTGTCTTTCATAATCGCCGGCATAGATATTGTCGGTGAATATCCCGCAATTATATCGGGATTTTCATTCATAAGTTCTTCAACATCCTCAATAGGGAGTTCCTTTGTGGATGCTCGGCTCGTTATCGAGACCGATATAGCCTCCATACCCATTTCCTCAAACGCGCTTGTTACCTCGGAGGTAAGTCCCGACATAAGACTTACCAGCGCGATAACCGCCGTGATACCCATTATTATACCGAGCATCGTAAGCACCGAACGAAGCCTGTTGCTTAATACGCTCTGCATAGCCATTTTAAAGGTTTTCCATAAACTCATTAGGTAGCCCCCTTTGCTCTTTCGTCCTCGGGAGCTTCTTCGCCGGCACCATGCTGATTCATTACGGTAATATCGCCCTCTGCGGGTCCGTCATACACAATGTGTCCGTCGGTTATTCTGATTATCCTTTTAGCGGTCGCGGCTATTGAGTTGTCGTGCGTGATAAGAATAATGGTGTTTCCCTCACTGTTAAGCTGCTGCAAAAACATCATAACCTCTCTGCCCGTTCTTGAATCCAACGCGCCCGTCGGTTCATCCGCGAGAATTACCGATGGGTCGCCCACAAGCGCCCTTGCTATGGAAACCCTCTGCTGCTGACCGCCGGATAGCTGCGACGGATAGTTGCCCGCCTTTGACCTCAATCCTACTCTGTCAAGCGATCTCAAGGCGCGCTCCTTCTGCTCCGAGTCCTTAACCCCCGCGTATAAAAGCGGCAATGCAACATTTTCAAGCACCGTCAGCTTTGGCAGAAGATTGTACTGCTGGAAAATAAAACCGAGCATTTTATTTCTAACATCCGCAAGCTCATCCTGCGTATAATTGGTTATCGCTCTTCCGTTGAGCTTATATGAGCCTTTTGAGGCAACGTCCAGACAGCCGATAATATTCATGCAGGTTGATTTACCCGAACCGGACTGTCCGACTATCGCCACAAATTCTCCCTTTTCTATAACAAGCGATATTCCGTCGAGAGCGTGGATTTCCGTATCACCCATGTGATAAATTTTGTAAACATTTTTTAGTTCAACAAGTGGTGGCATATCTTATCACCTCCGCTTTACCTGCCGCCGGGCATTCCGCCGCCGCCACCGCCGAATATACCGCCGCCCATGCCGCCGCCGGACATACCGCCGCCCATCATTCCGTTCATTTGCTGCATTTCCTCTGACTCGCCCGAACCGAATGATGCATTGGCGCTTGACGACTCAGTATTAAGCGTTCGTACCATATCGCGCTCACTTAAGCCTGAAACGATT
>JAJBTG010000160.1:0-2347 GCA_020860985.1 Oscillospiraceae bacterium | reverse complement strand
TATAGCTTGTATCATTTATTCCCGTTTCTACCAATATTGCAAGGTAACCATCGGGAACCTCTATGTTCTGCGGTATCGCCGATGTATCCAGTCCGCCCGAAGCTGCCGCACCGCTTTCGGCGCTGCCGCTCATATCCGGCATACTCATATCCGCGCTCGAGTCACCCATCGGATTAGGACTTCCCTCTATGGGCGCGCCTCCCGATTCTGACTGCGGATTATCCCCGCTCGGAGCTTCTCCGCCGTTTTCGGATTTCTCGTCACCGCCATCTTCGGATTTCTTGTTACCGCTGTTTTGTGAGCCTGTCTGTTCGCTGTCCGAATTACCGTTCTTTATAAAATCCGTAACGTCGTTTTCATGCTCCTGACCGTCGTCCTTTACGAAAACAATGTTGCCTCTGTTTACGCTGTCCACCGGTATTGTCAAAGCATTTTCCGTTTCCTCAACGACTATTTCCGCATCGACATTCATACCCGGAAGTAAGTCGCCGTATTCATCAATCTGAAGAACAATCGTATAAACCGTTACACCGTTTTCGTTCGTACCGTTTACGGGAACCGTTATAACCTCCGCGTCAAATTCACCATCAACCGCGTCCGCGGTAACGGTCGCTTTCTGTCCCACCTTGACAAGCAATATTTCCGTTTCATCAACATCTATACTAATCTTAACACATGACAAATCGTATATCTCGCACAGCGCCTCCGTGCTGTTTGACGAGTCCAAGGTATCGCCCGCCTTGGCATTTTTCGTTATTACCGTTCCTTCTATCGGAGCCTCAATCAAATAGTCGGCAACCTCATCCTGCGCCTTTTCAAGGCTGATTCGGGCATCCTCAAGCGAAAGCTGAGCGCTCTTTATGTTTGAATCCTGCGAATATGTGTCATTATTAAGAACCTGCTTCTCAAGCGACAGAATCGCTTCATCATAGGACATTTCAGCGTTTCTCAGGGTTGAATCAAGCGAATCTGATTCTATATAAGCAACCTGCTGACCGCTGTATACTCCGTCACCCTCCGAAATGTTGAGCTGTTCCACTGTTCCCGCCGTCTTAGTGGTTATGGTTTTTGAATTTAAGTATTCAAAATTTGCCGTATCCGCGCAGGCAACATCGTTTACAACCGCGCTGCCCTTGTCGGATTCAGTAAGTGCGCCCGGATTTTTAACCTGAATAGTAGCGTATACTACCATGGTATGAGAATCCGTCGCCATTGACTGCGAGGATTTTTCGGTTACTGTTCCGTATAAAACCTCTCCCGAGCTTGTAATCGACACCTCCGCCTCGGCTCCGACATAAACGCTTTCGGCGTCATAATCGTTAAACGGAAGTCGTATCTTCATGTATGTATCGTTATATACCGTAGCTATACTTGCGCCGTTTTGCACAGTGTCGCCTTCCGATACGAATACTTCGCTTACCGTACCGGCAATATCGGAGGTGACATATTGGTCATTGTAGGAATCCTTTGTGTCCTCCAAATCATTCAGTGCCTTTGTAACCGAGTTCTGGGTGCTCTGCGTGCTTAAGCTGTTACTGGAAACGGTCTGATCCTTTTGCTTTACCGCGTCCACATAATTCTGCTCAGCCTTAGTAAGCGCATTTTGCGCGCTGGTTAAGGAGCGTTTCGCGTCCTCATCGTCAAACTGATAAAGCGCATCGCCCTTTTTAACAGTGTCGCCCTCTTTAAAATAATCGGCTGTTATCTCTCCCGATTTTATGGTCATTACACTGTACGAGTCGTTAGGCTCAATTGACGAGGAACCCGTAATTGTGTTGCTTATGGTTCTTCGCTCAACCGCCACATCGGTATACATATCCTTTTTCGCGGCTCTATTCTTGACAATTTTAGTTATTGCCAACACCGCAACCGCGGCTACTATTACTCCTACGATTACCGCAAGAATAATCAGTATTTTTTTCTTTCTTTTCTTTTTCGGATTAAAATCCGAATCATCATCGCCGTCGTCACTATCGTCTGCCTCTTCGGAAAACGTACTGGACATATCCGACTGTTCTGTTAATTCTTCATCTGTGGTGGTCTCCTCATCTAAGCTTGTTGTAGTTTCGATTTCTTCCATGTGATTGCCTCCTATATCGATTATTTTGCAGACAGAATATTACCGGATACCTTAAACTGTCCTATAGATTTTCCAGGACGTTTCACTGTCGCCGGTAACGCCGTCCTCAAAATCTCGTTTTATATATTCCTTCATTCAAACAATACTCGTCTGAAATCGGTAATATAACTAAATTAAGACGTCCCCCACCCCATATACGGCGGATTCCGATTGATATACCTAAAAGTAAGATGTCCCCGCCTTTATAGGCGGCGAGTTCCACTTACT
>JAJBTG010000046.1:6175-7368 GCA_020860985.1 Oscillospiraceae bacterium | reverse complement strand
TAGTCTTGAAATCTTTTTGTTATTTCAAGTGTCTACTCTAAGGGGATTATATCAAGGTGTGACTGTCAAACGCTTTTATGATAACCATCTCAACCTCGTCCGCGATTCCCGAAACATATATTCCGTTATTCGTTTGAGCCGCTATGATTCCGGCTACGGATGTGCCGTGGCCGCTCGTGTCGGTAACATCGGTAACGTCACATATTTCCTCTTCCGTTTCGTCGTCAGCATCGGATGCGTCCTCCTCCGTTTCATCGGCATCACCGGATGCGTCCTCGTCTGATTCTACAGTAATGTCGGATGCGTCCTCCTCGGATTTGGCGGCGTACATATTATATGTACCGATTACTTTATCCGAGTTAATATCGGGATGCTCCGTAAAAAGACCGGTATCGATAATGCAGACCGTAGCGCCGTCTCCGCGGTAACCGCTGTTCCAAAGCTTAGGAAATTTTATCAAGGGAAGCGACCATTGAGAGCTGTAATACGGGTCGTTCGGCTCGGTGTAGGTTTCCGATTCAGCGTCATGGAGATACACGGGCGCGTTTTCGGCGATAATTTCAATATTGTCCGCGTTTACGAAATTGTACACATCCTCAAGCGTGTCGGCGGCATACAGAGGTTCGTCCGATGCGATGCGCTCCACGCCCTCGGTTTCGGCAAACGGAATCACCACATCGGGATTGAGCTTGAATATATATCCGTACTCCTCAGCCGATGCGTGCGCGGCGGCGAAAACGGCGCCGCACATAATCGTAAGTGCAATCAATTTTTTTGTCATAACAAATTTTTTCATCATATCAACCCTCATTAATTTAAATTGCTATTTTTCTCAGTCAAAGAGAAAATAGATTTGCGATGCCTCAATGCGGTATTTATATCATTTGCTTAAAGAAGCAATAGATTACTTTTTATTACTTTCCTCGAACTTTCTTAAAAATCGGGACAACTTTCCCACAGAGCTTTCTCTGAATTGAACGCCCAAGGTTTTGAGCTTTTCGATAAGCTGTTTATCGAGCGTGCCGGAATATTCGATTTCAATCTCGTAATCCGTAACGTCAAAGTAAGTGGTTTTATCAAGACATATTTCCGTGCTTTTATCCCACATAAGGCTGCTGCGCAATGTTGACGCGCTGCCCATACGGAATAAATCCCCCGTTTTAAATCCGACAGCCTCCGCTATTTTTTCCGGG
>JAJBTG010000046.1:3742-6165 GCA_020860985.1 Oscillospiraceae bacterium | reverse complement strand
CCGTCGATGGGATCTTCCGCTTCCTCGCAGAGCTGCACCGGCTCTCCGGGATTTTTGAGCAGCCTTATCAGGAGCGTCGAGACTCCGTTGTTGACGCGCACGCGAACCATGGCGCGTCTTTTTTGAAGCTCGCCCTCCGCATCCGTATAATAGGTATTAATTTGCTCGGCGGTATAATTCCATTTGAAGCTGCTTTTAATTTTATTGTAAAGCTCCTCGGTGATGATACATTTTAATTCCGTTTCCAGCATAAATTTATCACAGCTCCTTTCGTTGATTTAACACTTTGTCCGCTGCTTGGTTCAATAAGGAACGAAGCCCCGTCATTCAACGCTTTCAGTGGGACATCCTAATTTAGTTATTATTGTTGTTTTTATAACGGTGGTTCCCTTTGAGATATTATGCCGTACAGCGGGAATTACCGTTTTGGGATACATAATGTTTGTATTGGGTGCGGCGGAGATTACAATGCCCTCGCCGCCGATAATCGTACAAGCGGAAAAGTTATTCTTTGCCCGCGCTCCGCCGTCCTCGGCTGAAACGGTACAGCAGTCGCTGTCGGAGGAGGCTACGGCAAAGCCGCAGTCATAGGCGGTACAGTTATAGTCCGATACAATCTTATGTGTGCGGTTGTGGCCGCACTCCGTAGGAGTGACTACGCTTGTCACCTTTATTCCCTTAAACGGCGACCATTCTATTGTTATTCTGTCCTCATCAACCTGATATGATTCGGTAAAACGGCGTGTCAGAACAAGACCGTCCAGGACAAAGCAGAGCATATTGTCACAAGCGGCTTCCTCAATCGACACCGTACTTTTCGCGACATTAAAACCGAATTTGGTTGAATACGCAAATTTCAGATATTTCGGGATAATCTGACCGCAGGCAAATTCGGAATGAGTTCCCGCGACATATGCCGTGCATTCGCCGTCCGTATGCGATATAATCATATCGGCGGCGGGGATGCTGCGCAGCGGTTCAAGGCGCAGCAGCGGCAAAGGCTCCGCACTCCAAAATTCATGGTCGTCCGGGAGAGCGAGAAGCGCGAATGTCTTAAGTCCCCAGTAGGGTGAGCCGGGGGCATTGTAATGCTCCGCCATAATCAGATTGGAATATTTATATCCTACGCTTAGAATATGCGCATTGTCAAATATATTTCCGCTAAGCCATGTATTTAAATTGCGCTCTATAATTCCCTTTATAACCCCGATAGGGAAGGGAAGCACATCGGTCAGGACACAGGCGCTCCAGAAAGCGGTCTGCGCGAAACGATATGTCAGCGAGCGGCCGTAGGGCAGAGCCTCGCCGTCGTCGGCGAACCAGTAAATGAAATCCTGCGCGAAATCATATGCCCGACGTTTGAACTGCTTTGCGTAAAGGGGGAAAACATCTCCCGCGAATTTAGCGAAAATGAGGGAGTAAAAATGTATTGCAAATGCAATATAGTAATCCTTTTGACCCTGTACGCCGTCCATGTACCATCCTGATTCTATATAGAAATCGTTTATTCTGTTTATATCCGACTCGATATGCGCGTGACTGTATTTTCTGCCCGCGCTTTTCAGCGCGATATTTACAAGGACGCGGAAGAAAATCCAGTTGCTGTCGCATACATCATGCGTGTTTATCTGCCACAGCCAATTTACGAGATTGTCTTTTTCGTCGTCGAAGAGGGGTTCCCATGTTTTTTCGGGAGCCATGAGAATACCGTAAGCGATAGCCGCCATTTCCACAAAGCGTTGGTCGCGGTCGCGGCACTCGCCCCAATACTCGTCATGATTCGGGTTTGAGCCGTTTGCGATGCCGATTTTGTAAATTTCCTCAAACTCGGCGTCACTTCCTCCGCCCGCCCAAAAGGGAACAAGACCCCACAGAGGTCTTGCGAACGCCTCTGTTTCGACGGAAATATCATCATACCACGCGGCATGACCTCCCAGGCGCACCCGCGCCCTGCCGCCGCTGTAATACGATTTCAGCGGCGACACGATTTTTAAAAGTAAATTTTGAAAATCCTGCTTATTCATTCTGTAACCTCACCGGTGATTGCGTCAATGAGCGGTTCATAATTGTTGTTCCAATCCCAAAGCATTATTTTGTAGTTATCCTGCGGAATGGGGATTGTAAATATAATCGAACCGCTGTCCGTAGTTTGTGAACCTTCGATTGATGCGCTTGTAAGCGTATCGCCGTCATATTCCGCTATTATTAATCGAATATCGGACAAATCTATTTCCGAATCCGCCGTGATTGTAAGCTGCATATTGCTGTCCGATGTAGACTTTTCTATGCTTACCTTACCGATATAGCTGCCGATAGGCGCTATGCTGCCGATAGGCGCTATGCTGCCGTCCGGCACGGTTGTCGGAACGGGAGTGGGTTCGGTCGGTTCATCCGTAGGCGCTGTGGTAGCGTCCGCGGTAGGA
>JAJBTG010000046.1:0-3642 GCA_020860985.1 Oscillospiraceae bacterium | reverse complement strand
GCTGTGGTAGCGTCCGCGGTAGGAGCAGTCGTTTCCTCGGGAGCAGCCGTTGCCTCCGGTGTTGCTGTCGGAGCAGTAGTAGGGGTAGCCGTCGGTGCTGCCGTAGGCTCAACCGTTGGAGTTGGTGTCGGCGTAGCTTCTTCAACTGTATACACTTCGATATTATCGATATATGTTGCTCTGGTACCGTTTTGGTATCTCGGAGATACAACATAGAGATATTGAAGTCCGTTTCCGTCCGTTATGGACACATCGGATGAGCTGCACAGAACGGTATCGGAATCCTTTTCTGTTACGACAACGTCCATTGTACTTGCATCAAAATCAATATCAGCCGTTACAGTGTACCATGTTGCTTTTGTAACAGTAAATGTGCTGCCCGTATCATCCGATGTATAGTAGGTGTCGTTTCTGGTACTTGACCATGTTGTGCTTTGCAGCGCCCACATTATGTTGCTTGAGGTTACCGCATTAGCGTTTGATTTTTGAGTGCTGGCGGTATCAAGCAGTGCAATTTGCGCATTAGATTTATCTTCTTCTCCGTAATTATCACTGAAATAAAAATCAAATGTCGCTTTGATTTTTCCGCTCGTTATACTGCTTACGCTTGTTGGATATGTAAACATTGCGCTTCTGTCTCCGCTGCCGCTGCCCGAAAGGGACACACTTCCGTCGGTGACAGCGATAGTGCTGTTTGCACCCTCCCAGTTGTCCGTCGATGAGCAGTCGTTTGAATATACGCTTTCAACTATCGTTGTTGACGACGAGTCCGGAGCGGGCGTTGCATTAACATCCACCGTGTATACATACATATTATCTATTACCGCGTTGGTATACGGATTTGTGCTTGATGAGCTTGTGTTTATAGCCAGAATAGGCGTGTCGGCAAGAGTGCAGCTTCCCGATGAAAGCTTAGAGCCGTTTACATAAAGCTCATATGTCGTTGATGTATATTTATATTCAACCGTAGCCCATTCTCCAACACCTATATCTTCCGTTGTTATAGTCGCGATTTTATTTGCGTAATCGGTGCTTTTAGTATTTGCGGTTGTGTCGGAAAGGAAATACAGCGAGCCGGTAAAGCCGTCGATTCCGTCGTACAATTTAAGCGCAAAGGTAAGAAGTCCGTAGGTATCATCGTCCTCCACGGCGGCGGAGTTGGTAAGATAAACAATCGGTCCTCTCAAAGCGGACGCGTATTGACCGGAACCCATAATTAAGGCATGGTCATCATTGCCCGTGTTTATTACACCCATTACCTTTGAGGATGATGTCTTATCGGAGGCACAGGGAATAGAAAGTGTTAATCCCTCTATAATAGCGTCGGTGTCGTTGTCACTATCATCTGCATCAGTATACGGATATGTTCCGTAGGTAAATAGCGAGCCTACATCAAGGTCGTCAAAATCCGTGACCAACACCTGCGTTGCGCCTGCCAGAGCGGTAATTTCCGGCGCGTTTTCAAGTGAGTTATCCGACTTTTCCGTAAGGTAATATCCCAAATGCGGCGGCTGATTATACGCCGTCTGCTCCGCCGCTACGCCGCAGCGGTACACTGCGTCGTACATAAGCGACTTCATTTTATAGTCGGTGTAAATATTCGTTGTGTAAACTCGAAGCGCGCTGCTGTCGGTAAGACGGCATACAAGCTCCTCGCGCCAGTCGCCGAAAAGGTCGGCGGTCAAGGCGGGGTTGTTCTTTGTGGTGTTATTTGAATAGCAGCCGCTCGTAGAAAAGAGCGGTATCATCATCGCGCCGTTACAGTTGTATATGGTCATTTCACCGTTTCTTGAAGATGTGGCGGTTCCGTCCAAAAGCTCATCATATAAATCTCCGTCCCAGAATATTCGGAAATTGTAGGTGGTATAACTTGCGTTCGGAAGATATGTTTCCTCAAAATCCGTGCCGCCCTCGGATATTCTTGCGTTGTTGCCGGAGCTCCAGAATTGATAATATCCGCCCGCGCCTATATCCGCCATCATGCCTCTGCCGGTGTCGCTGCCCGCGCCCTCGTGGAACATCTGCTCTCCGTTTGAGGCATCAATCAGCGTCATACCGTAATCCAATGTAAGCTCTGTGCCGCTTAAGGTACTCGTACCGTTGTCCTCCTGAACGGCGAAGAATTCGTAGCCGTCATATGTCGGGTCGTAATCCCCGATATGGAGCGCGTCACCGTGTTGGAGATAGGTACACCAAAGCGGTCTGAGCTTACCGCTGCTGTTTATTTCATAGCAAAGCGTGCCTGTAAGAACCTCGTCCTTACCGTCGTTATCTACCGCCGCTACAGTACAGTTATGATGTCACTCGCCGACGTATTTTTCGTTGCCCGATTCATAACCGTCAACGCCCTTGTAATTGCCGTCGCTGTCGTAGCTGTAAGATTCGCTTTGCAAAGCGGTGTATGTTGAATAAGCGCTAACCGCATCGTAGGTATCAAAGCTGTAGGAGCAGTCAAGGTTATCGCCGTCAAACGAGATTGCGCAAGCCGCCTGACGCTCATGAGCGCCGTAGCTTGACGTAAAGCTGTCCGAGCCGAAATAATATCCGCGCATATAAACCGCATAGGGCGTAGTGCCGTCGAGATAGGCGACAGCCGCCGTAAATCGGTCAACACGGTTGCCCCAGTCATCTCCCCACACGTCCTGAATAACGCGCTGATTCGGATAATATATTGTATCCTCCGCCTCACCTGTTGTTCCGTTGAATATCGTAAAATACTCGTCGCCGGTTACAATCATGCCGCCGCGGTCCCTGTAAACGGTTTCATTGATATCATCGCTTATAATTTTTATTGCATCGACATGGCTTGCCGCTGTTACGTAATTACTATTACCGTCAAGCGAACCCGGAGCGGTTTTTGCCGTAACCTCCGCGCATCCGTCATCGTCAAAGTCATATACTAAGAATTGGGTATAGTGAGCGCCCGCGCGAATATTCGGACCCAAATCTATTCTCCAAAGCTTTGTTCCGTCCAGTTCATACGCGTCAAGATAAACATTTCCGGTATAATCGCCGTCGCCGCCGCTCGAGTTGTCCTGTCCGTGACAGTCCCATTTCAGGACTATCTCAAGCTGTCCGTCGCCGTCCAAATCGCCGCAGGACGCGTCGTTCGCGGTATATTCATATTCCGTTCCGTTTATTGTCAAATTGCTCGGCTTATCAAGTGTGATGTCAAAATAGTTACTGCCGCTTGAAAAAGCTGTGACCGCTGTTTCGTCGGAGGTGCTTTCTCCGTGCGGGACTACTATGTATTCCGATTCTGTAGTACCGCTTTCGTCAATATAATTGGTAGAATCAAGGGCATCGGCTATTTTTTCGCTGTCGCGGTAAACGTCAAAGGTTGTGTTTGCCTCGCCGGTTCCGTATACATTATCCTCATCCGCTTGCAATCGCCATGTAAGATATATTCCGTCGTCCGTCTGCATTGCGACAAGACCGCGGTCAAGCTCCTCCGCGACGCGGATATTATTCGGCATCCAAACATCGTCCGCGAATGCGGCGTGATATATCGGAAATGCTACGGCTGTTACCGACAACGCGGTTACAAGTGCTGTGATTTTCTTTTTCATTCATAATACTCCTTTTTAAAAAAATGGATAATTTCCCTATAACTAAAAGTAAGATGTCCCCCTCCTCTATAGG
>JAJBTG010000062.1 GCA_020860985.1 Oscillospiraceae bacterium | reverse complement strand
GCGTATAAACAGCCTTTCCCGTAACGCTCAAATCCATTGTTCCTTTTGAGTTTTCCGTAAGATTATTGTTCGATACAGCCTCCTTAAAAAGGCGTATTTTTCTTTCCAAATCGAGCTGTGTTCCGCACAGAACCTCAAGCCTGTCGTCATAGTCAAATTGAATGCTTGTAACATCGCTGATATCGAGATTCTTTACCTTGCTCAATATTCCCGTCTGTTCCATAGTTGTAAGGCAGGTTTTCAATATTGAAATTTTCTCCTCGTTATCCCCCTCTATAAATCCTCCGGTTTCGCCCGAAATATCCTCTATTCCGATAACATTCGGAAGCTCTCTGGCGTTCATCGCGGTCGCGTCGCCGAGTATTTTAAGCGAGGAGGTTATAACTGTCTTTTGGGAATTTATCCCCACATATGCCGCCGGACGACATTCCGTAACCGATACGTGGAGCGTCGGCGGAATCAGCTTCTTTGAAACGGATACAGTGTCTATATAGGGAATGGTTTTTAATCGGTCGCGTATAGCTCCCGAACCTGTTCTGAACAGGTTTTCACCCATAAGGTCGCCTATTTTCTTATCTATTTCCTCAATCGTCACGATGTCGTTTCCGTCAACGGTTATCTTTTGTATATCGCACAACGGAGTCATGAACAAAAGTACCACAACCGCCGCGACGCTCAGAATCAACACGGCAAGAGCACGCCTCCTCTGCATCGCAAGACGCTTCTGTTTTTGCTTCTGCTGAAAGCGTATTTTCTCCTCCATTTCAGACGCAGTACGCCTATGCCTCCTGACCGGTGCCTGTGAATTTTGGCTATATTCAGTTATATTAGTTGAAACCTTCCTTGATGTGAGAGGTCTTTTGTTATTCTGATTTCTTTCCATTCTGAATATTTCCCCTTATGGCTCGCGCGCAATTTTTGCATTGCAGGCAAGCAAGTATTTTTCTATGTTTTCATAACCGCGGTCTATGTATTCCGTGCCGGTAATTACGGTAATGCCCTCCGCCGCCAACGCCGCGACAACCAAAGCCGCGCCGCCGCGCAGCTCGCGAGCCACGACATTCGCGCCCTGAAGCCTTTCCACACCGCGCACTACGGCGCTTCTGCCTTCAACCTTAATATCGGCGCCCATCCTCACAAGCTCATCAACGTGCTGAAAACGATTCTCGAAAATCGTTTCTACGAAAACGCTCGTTCCGCGCGCCAATGACGCAAGCGCCATAAACGGTGATTGAATATCCGTCGGGAACCCCGGATAAGGCATTGTTCTGACAATATGTATATTCCTCAGAGGTCCCGAAACCCTTTGGATAATCTCACCATTACCGACCTTCAGCTCGATTCCCATATCGCGCAGAACCTTAAGCATCGCCGACATATCGCGCGGTCTTACCGATTTAAGACACATCTCGCCGCCCGTTATCGCCGACGCCGCAAGATACGTCGCCGCGACAATCCTGTCGGGCATGATGGTAAACTCCGTGCCGTGCAGATGCTCGACGCCGTCTATCCTTATAACGCTTCCGCCCGCGCCGCTTATCCTCGCGCCCATCGCATTCAAAAACTTTCCCAAATCCACTATCTCGGGTTCACGAGCCGCGTTTATTATAGTAGTCGTTCCGTTGCCGCGAACCGCCGCAAGCATTATATTCTCCGTCACTTCGACGCTCGGAAAATCCAAATGAATATCCGCACCGCGAATTTCCGGCGCGGTACAATATATGTAGCCATGCTCTTCAACGATTTCGACTCCAAGCTCTCGGAGTGCTTTTAAATGCAAATCAATGGGTCTTTGACCTATCGGACAGCCGCCCGGCATACTTACAACCGCCTTGGAGCAGCGTGAAACAATAGCGCCGAGAAATATTATCGAGGAACGCATTTCACGCATCAAATCCTCGCTTATGCTGCATCCGCATAAACCCGTTGGATTTACGGTAACGGTATTCCCGTCGCGCCGTACACAGCAGCCAAGTCCTTCAAGCACCAAATCGGTTTTATCAACGTCCCGCAGCCGCGGACAATTCTTTATAACACATTCGCTCTCGGCAAGAACCGTAGCCGCCAGAATGGGAAGCACGGCATTTTTCGCGCCCTGCACACAAATCTCGCCGCTTATGGGAGTTCCGCCTTCTATAACCAGTCTGTTCAATTTTAACACCTCACATTATAATGTATATAGTTATAATATGGGTGTCTCAGTCTTTGTGTTACACCTCCGCTATTCTGTTCATTATAGCACAAGCTCCGTGATTTTTAAAGGAAATATCGCAAATATAACAAATCTTTAATCTTGCTGTAACAAAAAATGATGCCGCACCTTCCGATTTCGACATCATTATATACTTATTTCTCCAATTCGTGAATTTTCGCAATTCTGCCGGAATGTCTGCCTCCGAGGAAGTCGGAGTCGAGCCATGTGTCAACAATCATAAACGCAAGCTCCCGTCCCGTAACCCTGCCGCCAAGACAGATTATATTGGCGTTATTATGTTCCTTTGCCATTTTCGCGCTGAAAACGTCCGAGCAAAGCGCGGCGCGTATGCCTTTAAATTTATTCGCCGCTATTGATATGCCTATTCCGGTGCCGCAAAGCAAAATGCCGCGTTCGTATTCTTCCGAAAGAACCGCTTCGCATACCGGTTTCGCGCAGTCGGGATAATCGACGCTGTTCTCGTTATATACGCCGAAATCCTTTACCTCTATTCCCCGTTCCTCCAAATGTTTTTTTACGTGGTTTTTCAATTCAAAACCGCCGTGGTCGCTTCCGATTGCAAGCATTATTCCTCACCCTTTCTTTTTTCGCGCTCCTCAAGCTCGCGCTCCGCCTGTGATTTACGCAGATATACCGGCTTCAGTTCAAGGTAACTCATAGCCTCTCCCCTCTTTGCCTTTATAATTGCCAACGCCGCGATTGACGACGCTCTTTGCATAAGCGCCGTCTGCGGCGCGAATATCGCGTGTTCTCCGAGCTTTTCCTTTATATATTCCTTATGAGCAACGGCGCCGTCACCCACAAAAATCGTGTCAAGATATTCTCCGCAGTCGGCAATACATTCCTCAATCGTTATTGCCTCCGGCTCCGTAAGCTCCTTAAATCCCTCGTCCCATATATACGAGGCGGTATAGACGCGATTTTTGCGCGCGTCCATTATCGGAACGATAATATGCTCCGCATACGGCAGATTATACGCCATTCCCGCAAGCGGCGAAATCCCGACAATCGGCTTGTTTACGCTGTGCGCAAGCGCTTTCATGGTCGCAACTCCTATTCGCAGTCCCGTAAACGAACCCGGTCCGTTTGCAACGGCAAACAAATCAATGTCACCGACGGTAAGCTCCAAATCGCGCATAAGCTCCTCAATCATAACCATGATTTTCTGAGAATGTGTTTTTTTATGATTTAATATATACTCGCCAAGGAGTACGTCGTCCTCAACAACCGCAGCTGTCGCCACGTTTGCGGAGGTATCTACTGCAAGCACCTTCATTATTCCCGTACCTTTTCTATAATTATTTTTCTGTAATCGTCATTTGTATCATCCTTTATTATCGTGACGGAATATCGGCTCTCGGGCAAAATATCCTCTATCAGCTCCGCCCATTCTATAACGCTTATTCCATCGCCGTACACATATTCCTCATATCCGATTTCATACATTTCCTCGGAATCTCCTATACGGTACACATCAAAATGGTAAAGCGGCATATCGCCTTGATATTCATTGACAATCGTAAAGGTCGGACTGGTTATCGGCTCATCGATACCCAGTCCGCGCGCCAGACCTTGAACAAACGCCGTTTTTCCTGCTCCGAGATTGCCGTACATACACAGCACATCGCCGGATTTAAGCTCTTTTGCAAATCCTGCCGCTATTCTCTTTGTTTCCTCAACATTATTTGATATATATTCCATAGCTTAAAACAGTCCGGAAATTCTTCCTTCCTCATCAACATCGATATTAACCGCCGCGGGAACCTTAGGTAATCCCGGCATAACCATAATACTGCCCGTTTCCGCGACTATAAATCCTGCTCCGTTTGAAATTCTTATCTCGCTCACATTAACGGTGAATCCCTCCGGTCTTCCCAAAAGCGACGGATTGTCCGACAGCGAATACTGCGTCTTTGCCATACAAATGGGCTTCTTGTCAAGTCCCAGCTCCTCAAGCTTTCCGATCTGCCTGTTCGCTCTCGCGGAATAGGACACTCCCTCGCCGCCGTAAATCTTTGTAACAATCGCGTTTATCTTATCCTTTATCGAATCATTTACATCATAGGCGGGATTATACGAAGCGGACTCGCCTTCAATCGCATTTATAACCTTTTCGGCAAGCTCGATTCCGCCCTCGCCGCCTTTTGCAAACACCTCGCTCAAAGCGCATGATGCGCCCCATTCGCCGCACATCTCGATTACGGTCTGTAATTCCTCGTTGCTGTCGGTATCGAAGCGGTTCACCGCTACAACAACCGGTGCTCCGAAGCTCTTCATATTCTCGATGTGCTTGCCCAGATTAACAACTCCTTTTTTCAAAGCCGCGACATTGGGTTCCTTTAAATCGGCTTTCGATATTCCGCCGTTATATTTGAGCGCACGCACCGTTGCAACTATTACAACCGCGTCGGGGTGTATTCCCGCCATGCGGCACTTTATATCCATAAACTTCTCCGCTCCCAAATCCGCGCCGAAGCCGGCTTCTGTTATCGCGTAATCCCCCAGCTTCATCGCAAGCCTTGTCGCCTGTATACTGTTGCAGCCGTGGGCAATGTTCGCGAACGGTCCTCCATGGATAAGGCACGGTGTATGCTCAAGAGTTTGAACAAGATTGGGCTTAATCGCATCCTTTAACAGAGCGGTCATTGCGCCCTCCGCCTTTAAATCCGACGCCTTTACCGGTCTTCCGCTTCTGTTATATCCGATTATAATTTCTCCGAGGCGCTTTTTTAAATCGTCAATATCAGATGCAAGACAAAGAATCGCCATCAGCTCCGACGCTACAGTAGTCGTATAACAGTCCTCGCGCGGGCCTCCGTTTGTTTTGCCGCCCATACCGACGACAATTTTCCGCAGCGCGCGGTCGTTTGTATCGACAACTCGTTTCCAAACAACATTCGTAACATCTATATCAAGCTCGTTTCCCTGATGAATGTGATTGTCAATCATCGCGGAGAGCAGATTGTTCGCCGCCGTTATAGCGTGCATATCTCCCGTAAAATGCAGATTAATGTCCTCCATCGGGACCACCTGACTATAGCCGCCTCCCGCGGCTCCGCCCTTAACGCCCATAACGGGGCCGAGAGAAGGCTCGCGCAGGGCAAGCACGCATTTTTTGCCAAGTCGCGTCATAGCATCGCCAAGACCGATTGTAGTCGTTGTTTTTCCCTCGCCCGCGGGCGTGGGATTTATCGCCGTTACAAGCACAAGCTTGCCGTCGGGATTTGCCGAAGCAGCCTCCTTAACCTCGTCACCGAGCTTTGCCTTATATTTGCCGTAATTTTCGAGAGCCTCCTCCGGAATACCGACCGACGAGGCAATATCGCGTATATGCTTCATTTTTGCCTTTTGAGCAATTTCAATATCTGACAACATAATTTTCCCCTCCCCATGTATTTGACCTCACAGAACAACCGCCAAAATCAAATCTAAATATACCTCAAAAAGACTGTCCTAAATCACCAGACAGCCCTTTTTAATTTTTTTCTTAAACTTAGTTATTGTTGAAATAACCTCTGTCCTCACGAATCTTTCTCAAAAGCAGGTCAAGACGATGCTCTGCGTCATTCAATATATCATCGACATATGAATCGGTATCCGTCTTAATTTCCATCGCTTTCTGCTGTGCTGAGTTTACAAGCTCGTTTGCCTGCTGATACGCGCACTTTGTGATTTCGTGCTCGTCAATAAGCTGCATCTGAGTTTCTTCAGCGTTCTTCTGTATAGTTTCGGCTCTGTTCTCGGCTTCGGAAAGGATTCTCTGTCTTTCCTCCTTAACCCATTTTGCCTCTTTCAGTTCGTCCGGATATACAAGACGAATTTCCTGAATGTAATCCAAAAGCTCGTCCTTATCCAGCATAACCTTTCCGGTCAGCGGAACAACGGATGCCTTTTCGATAGTTTCCTCCATCATGTCGATAATCTCCATGATATCCATATCCATATCCATCCCACTCATTCCTTTCAATCGATTTTGTACTTTTGAGTTATTTTGTGTATTATTTCAGCGGGTACTAAACCCGTCAAATCACCATGAAATCCGGCAAGCTCCTTAACCATGCTGGAGCTTATATATGAATATTTCGAATCCGTCATCATGAACATGGTTTCATATTCAGGATTCAGCGCCTTATTAAGCAGTGCCATTTGAAATTCATATTCAAAATCCTTTACGGCACGGAGTCCCTTTACAATAACGGACGCATTTTTCATTTTCGCAAAATCAACAAGAAGTCCCGTAAAGCTGTCAACCTCCACGTTGTCTATATGCGCCGTTACCCCGCGCAGCATTTCAACCCTCTCGTCAATAGTAAACAGGGGGCTTTTATCGGCATTGTTAAGAACTCCGACAATCACCTTGTCAAAGACTCGGCTCGAACGCTCTATTATATCTAAATGCCCGTTTGTGACCGGGTCAAAGCTGCCCGGATATACTGCTGTTCTCATTTGTCACTTTCCTTTAATAAGGGTCAATGCCCCTTTGTTTTCGACGTCGGTTACCACCCGCGCCGAATCAATCGGCAAAATTTGCCGCGCACAAGAACGCGTATTCCCTATTTCAGTGAATATACCGTAATATAGGTTCTTCCGTACCTGTGCTGCTTCAGAAGCTCAAGTCCCCGAATTTCCCGATGATAATCCGTGTTGTCGCTTTCAAGAACTACTATGCCGCCGTCGCGGAGAAGCTCGTTCTCGACTATCCCCTCCAAAACCGGCTCGATAAATCCCTTGTTATACGGCGGGTCAAGAAAAATTATGTCAAATTTTTCATCGGTTCGCGCCATATAATCAAAGCAAGAGGCATTTATGATTTCGCATTTATCCGTAAAATCCAAATCCTGCGCGTTTTTTCTTATCACCTCAACGGAGCGCTTGTCCTTATCGATACAGACCGCCCTGTTGGCTCCGCGCGAAATTGCTTCAAAGCTGAGCGCGCCGCTTCCCGAAAACATATCCAAAACATCCGCGTCAATTACATGGCTTTGAATTATATTAAAAACCGATTCCTTAACTCTGTCGGTTGTCGGACGGATGTCATCACCTTTAAATTCAATCAGCTTATGTCCGTACCGTATTCCGGATATTATACGCATTGGTTTGCCTCCCGTAAATTACGTTGTATATTCTATCCTAAAAATTGCAAAAGGTCAACACTATTATGG
>JAJBTG010000119.1:1583-7398 GCA_020860985.1 Oscillospiraceae bacterium | reverse complement strand
CGATAAGATCAAAACAGGCGAGGATGCCGCGCGCGTGTACCCGTACCTCCTCGAAACCGAAAGTATGTACTTTATGAAGCAGCAATATCTGTATCATTATCGCCATTCGGACGTGCAAATGACGGTTACATATGACAAGGATGCGTTTGAGCGATTTAAGTCGCTTTACAATTTCTTTAATAATTCCAATCTCGCGAAATCGGATTACAGCGGTCAGCTCGATTATTACTATTATTATCTCGTTAAAACACTCATAAGCAACGAGCTGAAACGCAAGAATAAAATATCGTTCGGAAATAAAATTAGAAACATACATGAAATCGTGGATTTTGCAAAAGCCGGCGGTTTTATCGATAAAATAAACCCGGACGAATTTTCGTGGGAGCATAAAATTTATTTTAAGCTTTTGAAAAGCTCGCATATAGTTGCATTGTCGCTATGCATAAAGATTGCAAAATTATTTCAAAAATTTTTCAGATAGCTTGAGGAGCGTTTTAACGCTCCTCTTAATTGTAAGCTGAGGGACACCCCGTCGGGGTGTCCCTATTCATTTGCTCAACGCCGCTTATTTCCACTCACTTTGCGCCAGAGCCGATATAAGCTTTATACACACCTTTATATCACTGACGCTTGCCATTTCCGACGGTGAATGTATATACCTTGTCGGGATTGATATTCCGCCGGTTTTAATTCCCGATTTGGTTTTATGAATCGCGCCGGCGTCCGTGCCGCCGTCAGTCATGATTTCAAGCTGATACGGAATTTTATTCGTCTTTGCCGTTTCAACCATATGCAATCTCACATCGCTGTCGCACATAACGGAGCGGTCCATAACCTTAACCGCCGCGCCCTTGCCCAAGCTTACCGCCATGTTTGGCGCGTCCGGTGTGTCACCCGTATCGGTAACATCCACAGCTACCGCAAAATCCGGCTCGATTCCGAATGACGCCGCACCCGCGCCGCGCAATCCAACCTCCTCTTGTACTGTAAATACAAAATACAAATCGTTTTTCGCGTCCTTGATTTCTTTCATAGCCTCAATCAAAGCATAGCATCCGGCGCGGTTATCAAGCGCCTTTGACACTACAATATCCCCCGATTTGTAAAATCCTCCGACGAACACCGCTGTATCTCCGACACTGACCTTTTTCTCGGCTTCCTTTTTATTTTTCGCGCCAATGTCAATATACAGCTTGGAAATTTCCGCCTTTTTGGAGAAGCCTTCCTCCTCGCTGCCTATAACGCCCATCGTGCCGTTTTCAAACATAACCCTCCGGTTAACCAGCGCCTTTATCTCAAGACCGCCTACGGAGCCGAATCGTATAAATCCGTTCTCGTCGATAAACGACGCGATTACGCCTATTTCATCAATATGCGCCGCAAACATGATTTTGCGTCCGTTACCGCTTTTATGCGCGATTAGGTTTCCGAGCGCGTCAACCGTGATTTCATCACAGTATTTTTTTATTTCATTACCGATAATTTCGCGAACCTTTCGCTCGCTGCCTGACGGGCTGTCGGTCTGAGTAAGTTTTTCAAGTAATTTCATTATATTTTATCTCCGTTTCTAAGGAATAAATTTGTAAGCTCCGTCATAGACTCGACATCCCGCATTGAAGCGATGCAAACCGGCGAATGTGAATATCTGCACGGCACATCCACAGTGATTACCGCCGCGCCGCCGCAAGCCGTCTGAATCGTGCCGCCGTCGCTCATTGCCGCGGACGGAACCTTAAGCTGCACCGGTATATCCGCCGCAAGCTCTAAAAGTCTGTTCTGCGCGGCTCTGTCGGATATTACTCCGCCGTCCATGTATGACGCGACCGCGCCGCCTCCCAAAACCGCGTTTCTCTCATGCTCCTTGGTTTTGAACATATCTGCCGCCTCTACAGAACCGAGTACAAGCGCTATGTCGGGATTTATATTATACGCAGCAACAGCGGCTCCTCTGCCGCCAATCTCATGCTGTGCGGTGAATACCGCGTAAAAGTCACTTTCATAATCCCGCTTAAGACATTCCGCAAGACAGTAACAGCCGATTCTTGAGTCGAGCGCCTTGCCCTTTATATTTTCACCAAGCACTCCGAACGATGTGTTGAACGAAATATAATCGCCTATCGCAACCCGCTTTTGCGCCTCTTTCTTATCCTCCGCGCCTATATCGATAAACAAATCCGACACGCTTACGGCGTTCTCGCGGTCAGATTTTTTTTGAAGATGTATCGCCTTCATACCTATTACGCCGTCGAGTTTGCCGTCACCGATTACAACCCTCTTTGAAATAATCGTGCGCAAATCAATCGTGCCTACGCTATTAAATTTAATATACCCCTTATCGGTTATTCCGGAAACAATAAATCCCGGCTCGTCCATATGAGCCGCCGCCATAATTTTTTTTTCGCCGACCCTGCCCCGCTTATGAATGATTAGGTTGCCGATTGAGTCAACCGTAATTTCATCCGCGTACCGTTTTACCTCATTTATAATAAGGCTTCTTATTCTGCGATCATTTCCGCTCACGCCGATTTCATTGCAGAGCTTTTTTAAAAGTTCAGCCACGATAAATCGCCTCCCTCCAAATCCTTTATAAAGCTCAAAATAAGCTTGGACACGGCTTTTACGTCCGAAACGGCAAGCGTTTCAACCGATGTGTGCATATATTTAAGCGGAATGGACAGGAGCGCCGTCGGTATACCCGCGCGCGAAACCTGTATTTCCCATGCGTCCGTTCCGGTGTCGCCGCCCTCGGCTTCGACCTCCGTTTTTATCCCGTACTTTTTCGCCGTTTTCAGCAGCCTGTCCGTAAGCTTCGGATGAAGATTCGGACCCACAGCCACAGCGGCTCCGCTTCCGACTTCAAACGCTCGGTCGGAATTGTCCGGAGTTATGCCGTGCGTAACGTCAATCGCAATCGCTATATCGGGATTTATCCCGTAAGAGGCAGTTTTCGCGCCTCGGCATCCAACCTCCTCCTGAACCGCCGCAACCGCGTAAACATCAACATCCGCATCGGTCAGCTTCTTCATAACCGTCAATACCGCAGCGAGGCTTGCTCTGTCGTCAAGCGACTTTCCGCTCCACTGCTTCTTTCCGAGCCTGCCCACGGACTGCGGCAGACTAATGCTGTCGCCGACGGAAACAAGCTCCTTTACCGTCTCCGCGTCCAACCCGGTATCTATTGCCATATCCTTGATTTTCGTCGTTTTTCCGCTCTCCTGCAAATTAGGCGGCTTTATCCCGATAACTCCGTAAACATCCTTTTTTGCATGAACGGTCACCTCCGAGGACGGCAGAATACGCTCGTCAACACCGCCTACATTCGCAAATGTCAAATATCCCTCGTCCGTAATTGACGTTACCATAAGTCCGATTTCGTCGCAGTGCGCTTCTATCATTATCCTCGGAGCGTCCTTTTTGCCGCACTCCTTTAACGCTATAACATTTCCAAGAGCGTCAATGCGCACCTCGTCGGAATACGGCATAAACATTTCCGCAATCTTGTCCGTAATCCTATATTCAAAACCCGATATGCCCCGCATATCACTTAATTCTCGAATTAATTTTCTCATTGCTGTTTTTCCTGTAAATTATTTACCAATTCCTTAAACAAATTTCCGCGCTCCATAAAATTATTGAGCATATCAAAGCTTGTGCTTGCCGGTGAAAGAAGAACAACATCGCCGGATGAAGCCTTTGCCCTCGCGGTATTTACGGCATCCTCATACGTCAGAGCGCGAATAACCTCAACGTCCTTGCCTTTTCCTGTTTTTTTGACTTCCTTATCGAGCGCCTCTTGAATTTTGTCCGAGGTGGCTCCGATTAAAATAAGAGTTTTTACATATTCCGCAATCGCGGGGCCTACCTCGTCATACGGAATACCCTTGTCCTTGCCGCCGCTTATCATAATTACCTTTTCCGGGAATACGCGCAGCGTGTTTATCGTGCGGTTTGGACTTGAATCTATGGAGCTGTTGTAATAACGCACTCCGTCAAGGGTTCTGACAAGCTCAATTCTATGCTCAACACCGCCGAATTCTTTGGCGATTTTTACTATTATATCGTCGGGAACAAGTCCCTCAACAGCCGCAATCGCCGTCATATAATTTTCCACATTGTGCATACCCGGTATTTTTATATCATTTATGTTTAGAACCTCAGTGTCGCCGCGCTTTATAACGTCACCATCAAGATACACGTCAGCCTTTGATTTTCTCGAAAACAGTCTGACCTTACCCTTAGCCTCGTCTATAAGCGGCACGCTGTCGGCGTTGTCCTTGTTCAGCACAACTACCCCGTCCGTTCCCTGATGCAGAAATATGTTTTTCTTGGCGTCAATATACTCTTGATAATCCTTGTGGTAATCAAGATGATTGGGGCTTAAATTTGTCACAACCGCAATTTCCGGTGAGGTTTGCATCGTATGAAGCTGGAACGAGGAAAGCTCCAAAATCACCATATCGTCCGCCGACATTTTTTCCGTATCAGCAAGGAGCGGATTTCCTATATTTCCGCCGAGCCATGTTTTATATCCCGCTTCCGTAAGCATTTTGTAAATAAGAGTTGTTGTGGTCGTTTTGCCGTCGCTGCCGGTAACGGCGATTTTATGAGCGGGGCATATATCGCAGAATACTTCCATTTCGCTCGTCACCCATGCGCCGCGTTCACGCGCCGCGTTAAGCTCGGGAACGTCATAGCGAAGTCCCGGCGTTCTGAATATAATATCCCCCGTCAGGAAGCTTAAATAATCCTCGCCCAAATGCAGCGTTACGCCGAGTGCTTCAAGCTCCGCCGCTATATCTCCCAGCTTCTCCCGCGTTCTTCTGTCGCAGGCATGGATTTCTCCCGCCTCCAAACCCGCAAGATACTTTATAAGCGGCAGATTTGAAATTCCGATACCTATTACGGTAATTATTCTACCCTTTATATTCTGCTTAAATTCTTCAAGTTTACTCATCTAATTTTCCTCCTTTGTCATCAATCGAGCTTTAATACGGACATAAACGCTTCCTGCGGAACCTCTACGTTTCCAACCTGGCGCATACGCTTCTTACCCTCTTTCTGCTTTTCGAGCAGCTTTTTCTTACGGGTAATATCACCGCCGTAGCATTTCGCGAGAACATCCTTGCGAAGCGCGCGCACGGTTTCACGGGCGATAATCTTTGAACCGATTGCCGCCTGAATAGGCACCTCAAAGAGCTGGCGCGGAATAGCCTCCTTTAATTTTTCCGTCATCTTTCGTCCGCGCGTGTACGCGTTATCCTTATGGACGATAAACGACAGCGCGTCCACCATATCTCCGTTGAGCAGAATGTCGAGCTTTACAAGCTCGGAACGCGTATATCCGCACAGCTCATAATCAAACGAGGCGTAACCCTTCGTTCTTGATTTTAACGCGTCAAAAAAATCATAAATAATTTCATTCAGCGGCAGCTCGTAAAATATTTCCGCGCGCGTTTCATCCATATACGTCATATCCTTATATATGCCGCGTCTTTCCTGGCAAAGCTCCATTACATTGCCGACAAAATCCTTGGGAACCATAATAGTCGCCTTTACCATAGGCTCCTCCATGTAATTTATATCGGACGGATCCGGCAGATTTGTCGGGTTGTCGCACCATACCATCTCACCGTTGGTTTTATACACCTTATATATAACGCTCGGAGCGGTAGTAACCAAGTCAAGATTGTATTCGCGCTCCAGACGCTCCTGAATTATTTCCATATGCAGCAAGCCGAGAAATCCGCATCTGAATCCGAAACCGAGCGCTACCGAGGTTTCCGGCTCAAACATAAGCGCGGCTTCGTTGAGCTGC
>JAJBTG010000119.1:0-1573 GCA_020860985.1 Oscillospiraceae bacterium | reverse complement strand
GCAATTTTAAAAGCGCATCCTTTAGATCCTCGTATTGAGCGCCGTCCGCAGGATATATGCCGCAATATACCATGGGATTTACCTTTTTATATCCCGGCAGCGGAGTTGAAGCGGGGTTTGAAACCAACGTTACCGTATCGCCTACGCGCGTTTCCTGGATATTTTTAATGCTTGCCGCGATATATCCGACATCACCCGCGAAAAGTCCGTCCGTAGCTCTCAGTCCCGATGGGTGCATACAGCCCACCTCGACAACCTCAAACTGCGCCCCCGTAGCCATCATTTTAATCTTCTGTCCCGCTTTGAGCGAGCCTTCCTTAACTCTTACATAAACAATTACGCCCTTATAGCTGTCGTAATACGAATCAAAAATGAGAGCCTGCAAAGGCGCGTTTTCATCACCCGACGGTGCGGGGATTTTTTCAACTATTTCCTCAAGCACCGATTCTACATTAAGTCCGGTTTTAGCCGAAACCTGCGGCGCGTCCTCGGCGGGTATGCCGATTATATCCTCAATTTCCTGTATTACATGCTCTGGCTGCGCGGACGGTAAATCAATCTTGTTTATTACCGGAACAACCTCCAAATCATGGTCTATCGCGAGATAGGTGTTCGCGAGCGTCTGAGCCTCTATGCCCTGGGAGGCGTCAACAATCAGTATTGCTCCCTCGCAGGCGGCAAGGCTTCTGGAAACCTCGTAATTAAAATCGACGTGACCCGGGGTGTCGATGAGATTTAATGTGTATATTTCGCCGTCGTCCCTCTTGTATTTAAGTGTTACGGCGTGAGCCTTTATTGTAATTCCCCGTTCACGCTCCAAATCCATGTTATCCAGCAGCTGTTCCTCCATATCGCGTTCCTCGACTTCTCCGGTAAGCTCAAGCAGTCTGTCGGCAAGGGTTGACTTGCCGTGGTCGATATGCGCTATTATACTGAAATTTCTGATTTTATCCTGTCTTGGGTTTGACTTTATTCCATTTCTCCTGTTTCCGTTTTTGCATAACTTTTCTAAAATATAGTATAGCACATATCGCTTAATAATGCAAAGGTTATTTTCATCATATGCCGCACGTAAAATATTCTTTCCGTATTCGACTGTTTTTTCGTATTCGTGGCTCTTTCGCTCCCCGCTTTTTTTCTTTGCCGCTCCCCTGCTACTTTTTTTATTATGCGCTGTTTGTCCACCATAATTTCATAAACTTCTTGACAAATACATATAAAATGTGGTAATATATATCTTGTGGTTGATAGAATATGCGCTCGTAGCTCAGTTGGATAGAGTGTTTGGCTACGAACCAAAAGGTCGTGGGTTCGAATCCCTCCGGGCGTACCACTACAGCGTTAAACGAACTCAAACAGTCTATATGATAGGCAATGTGTTCGTTTTTACGCATCCGCTTGAAATGGCGAAATAAAATTTTAAACTGTCTGTTTTATACGCAGACAGTTTTTTATTGCAAAAATTAGGGACAACACGGAACGCCTTGACACCGCCTTGTTTGTGGTATATTACAGGGGTATTCAATAAGGGGCTTTGCCCCGTCATTCAACGTTTCAGCGGCGGATTGTACCG
>JAJBTG010000135.1 GCA_020860985.1 Oscillospiraceae bacterium | reverse complement strand
GCGTAATATGTCATTGAAAGTGCGGATTTATTTCCGGCAGCATAATCATAAAGGTCGTCCACAAACGCCGCCCAGGTGCATTTAAATTGGAATCCGTCCATAAGTCCGTCCTCCTTATAAAAGGTACCCAACGCGTCCGTATCGCTCTTATTCGTACCGGTTACTACATTAAGCCCGTCCGTTTCAACCAGCTGATAGCTTACTTCTCCTACAAGGATTGAGGGGGTAAGAGAAACCTCAATGGTTTCGCCATTCAGGCCACCGACCTCCATAACCGTACTGCCCGCGGCGCCCTCCTCCGTAATATCCATTCTTATGCTCGGATTTTTTATCCTCGCAACTCCGTACCCATATTTATTAATTCTTGTGTACGAAAATTTTATCGAATAAACCGTTGATGTGTTATCTATATTATTTACTTGTGACGCAAGATTGTAGTCCACGGTGCTGTTAGCTGAATAATGATCATTCCCGCTATTTAACCACTCCCCCGGCATATAGACCGCTTTAACGTAGGTTATTCCGCTCGGGATTGAGGAAAAATCGAACGCGGTCATATTGAGGATGTTGCCGTCCGCGTCGAGGGGGTTGCCGTCCGAATCGGTGTCCAAAACGCCGTCCTCATCGACATCGGCTTGAACGCCGAAGCTATCGGTGCTTGAAAGCGCGGTCCAGGTGTCCTCCATGGTTTCGGGCGTTACCTCCGTCCAGCCGCCGATAAAGGGCAAGCCTTCATAAAAGCTGCGCCCCGCGAAGCAGTATTCAAGCTTGTTGGTCAGCGGGTAGTCCCCGCCGTCCGTCCGCGTATTCGCCGAACCGTCGGGGACGGTCGGGTTTGAAGAGGAGGGTGCGTCATAGGGGTATTCGCCGCGGTAGTTATCCGCGCGGGCGGTACTTGCGTAGTTTGTGTTGTCTTGTAAATCGGGGTGGATAAATTCCTCTTCTACGTAGTCATTCACTGCCTCGCCGGAGTCGGTTCCCTTTGCGAGGGTTATCGAGCCTAAAAGCGAATCGTCCCAATCGTAGAAAAGCACCACCGAAACGTCGCTCAGGCTTAAGCCGCTCGATTTCGCGCTGTCGCCCTCGCCCAAAACGACTTCAATGTCGGTCGCCGCCGCCTGTTCCGAGGTATCAAGGACGGTTACGGTATAATCGGTATGATATGCTTTCATGGAATAGTCCGAATAATAATACGCAAAAGAGTACTGTGCCGGTGATTCATCCGCTACAGTACTATCTGCAATTGTCAATATCGTATTTTGCTGCCAGTCGGCATCCCAATCCGACGTCCATTTTACTTCTATAGTGTCCTTAGCCGTTTCGCTTGCGTACATAAAGCACGCGACAACAACCGGATTGGTGTGCGGGTCCGCGTCGGGGTCCGTTGTTGCCTCCGGTGTGCTTGCGGGTGCGGTAGTCGGCTCGTCCGCGGGCGCGTCCGTCGCGTCAGCCGATTCGGTAGGCATGGGCGTTGCGGGTAGCGTACCCGGGTATTCCGCGCCCAGGTATAGGTAGCCGGCGCTTGTGCCGCTTTCATCGGTTTCGATGTATGTAAGCGCCGTGTGGCTCGACCATGTGTCCTTGCCGAGGGTAGGCAGGGCGCGGCGCGTTGCCCAGCTTGTTGAAGCCGTCATGTCAGCCGCTGCTGCATCGTCGTCCCATGATTCGGCGGGGATTATAAGGCTCGGGTCGTATTTTAAAACGACACCGACGGAGGTGTAGTCCTCGTAATCACCGTTTACCTCAAGGCTTATTTCAAAATAGGTGTTGTCATTGGTTATTCGTTTGCCCACAACCGTAACCTCAGGTTCGGCTGTCGCGTCCGCCGCGAGCGCCGTCACGCTCACAAGTGCGTCAGCGCCGAAAATCGCGGACATCATTGCCGCCGTCAGCACTACGCTTAGAAATCTCTTAATCATGTCGAACCTTCACCTCCGGTTGTTTGATATTGTTTATCGTAGTTTTGCTGCAATAGATTTAAGTCGAACAGGTTTACCGCTCCGTCGCCGTTCAGGTCGCTTTTGCGGAACTCTTCCGTTTCCGTCCATAGCCGTTGTCGGTTTAGGAAGCGTATCAGCTCCGCGCGGTCGGGCAGCTTTATAACGCCGTCCGCGTTTATGTCGCCGACTATCAGCTCCGCGGCGTCCTCTATTGCATACTTATCGTCCGCCACGTCCGTTTTCAGTATTTCCACGGACGGGTAGGTTATATGGGAGAGCTTTGTTAAAACAAGCTCATAATTAAATAGGTTAGAAACGGGCAATGTGTACGTCCATTCGCATTCGCCCTTTGCGCTTGTCTGCGTTATTGCGCCGTAGAGCGGGGTTCCCGCCTCGTCCGCGTCGGACGAGGAGAATGTGTACAGGAGCGTTTTGACCGTTTCGGTTACGGTTGTTTCTTCGCCGGTGTCGGGGTCCGTCGTCGGCGTTGCAACCTCCTCCGTTTTGTATATTTCCGCGATAAATGGCTCGGTTGGGTTCCAACCGGTTGCCGTACCGGTTATATCGTATGTTCCGGCGGTGTTGAACAAATCCACTATTTCAACTCCATCAAAGTGGTTTTCAAGGTTATTGACCTCGGTTGTCTTATCAACAAGCCCCTCCCATGAGGCGCTGACCGTTGTTCCGTCCGTTCCCGCGCCCATAACAAAGGTTTGCGCGCTTAGGTTTATGTCAGCCGCGTAGCCGTAATAGGTCGAGTCGGGATAGCCTACCACCATGAACGGTATACGCATTATGTATACTGTGTCGGTCGCGGTAAGTCCGCTCATTCTGAGGTTTGTTCCGTCGTTCGAGATTACGGTTATGAACTCGGTTAGGTATTTGTCCGATGAGTCAAAATCAATGTCGGTCCTTAATGAGTCCGTGTATATTGAAGCGTTGCACCACTGTACGACGCTGGTCGTATCATTCGAGCTTACCCCGCTATATGTGTTACAGTTATAGATACCGAGCGCATCTTCAACCGGGAAGCCTGCGATTTCGCCGTTTGTGTCGCACGGGAGCAGCATACTCGGGTCGTAATCGATGGCTATGTCAAGGCTGTAAAGTCCGCCGCCGTTTATGAAGTATTCCAAATATTGCAGATCCTCTATGCCTACTCCGAGCCAAATGACTGTGTTATTTTTTGCGTCAGTTTCCGATAAATTCGGCGTCAGCGCCGCCGAACCGGGAGAGCCTCCGTTTCCGATATAGTCGAGCCGAAGCGTAGGCTTATCGGTCGGTACTGCCGCGACTGTGTCCCATGCTGCGGTTCGGCTGTCATATGTGGACGTTGCCGCGCCTACGGTTGTCGGGAGCGATTCGTAGTACGGGGTAAGCGGAGATGTTTTCAATATCGCGTTGGCGTCAATCGAGTTTACGTTTCTGTCCTCCGTTACGTCCGCTACGCGGTACGCATAGAGTGCCTGCCATTGATTTGTCGGGTCGGCGATTGCCGTATCGTACAAGCCGCCGCTGTTTAAGCGTTGGTATATCATGTTTGCGTCCGTACTGTCGGCTGCACCGTCAAGGCTTACATCGCCCTTGTTCATCAGTATTATCAGCGGACGCTCAAACGTCTGCGTTTTTCCGTTGGCATCCGTGTAGCTGTATTCTATTTTGTACACGTCCGGACGAATCAGGTATTGTGATAGGTCTATGGCGCACGTTTCGCCGCCGGATGCTATAGTCACCGTTTCCTGCGTTACACTCGTGATGTCGGTCAAGGGGTAGCCCGTCGAGGATATCGTGTTGAACGTAATCGTTCGCGTTACGTCCGCGGCGTCAATCGCGGTGCCGTTGGAATCCTTTAGGTTGCTGAATCCCGGATCGACAAACTTCGTATCGTTGTAGACGAACAGCGCGTATTCGTCCTCATCGTAATTTGTGCCCGTCCACGCGTCGGTGTAATACTTTGTTTGATATGTGTTTGCCGCGCCCTCGGGGACGTAGCTTTGACTGTAGGTGTGGTTCTCGTGGAAGTATTGCAGTGCGTCCTCTTTGTCAAAATTACCTGTGCTGTCCGAATATATCAAGCCGTAAGGCGAGTTGCCGTAGGCAATGTCTACGTTCGCGCCTTCCTTGCGTATGATTATAAGCGTGTAGGTTTGCGTGTACGTAATGTTTTCATCATCCGTGTATTCATTCGTTATTATTACGGTGTTAGTGCCTGTGTTAAGCGGGAACAAGTCCGATGTTACGGCTGTGCCGTCTATAGTTACGGGGCAATCGGTTCCGTTTACTTTGACGGTCGTTGTGATGTTCCCGAGTATATCTGTATCTTTAAGCGTAAATGTTACGTAGTTTTCATCATCAGAGTTGTCGACTATGACGCGGTATGTGTGCGTTTTTTCGTCAAACGTTGCCGCGTTGTAGGGATAATCGTTGCTGTAAAGCTGATTTTCGGTTTTGTCGGCATTGTAGTCATGCAAGTCTGCAAGCCGCAGCCATAAATCCGCCGTTTCGCCGAAGTTAGGCGTTACCGTTACATTCTCGGCGGGCATTGTAAATGTGGTCGTAAGCGCCGTGCTGTCGGTAAAAGTAACTTCCGGATCGCTCGTCCATCCATTAAATTTGTATACCGTGTCCGTAAGACACGCGTACACATATACGGTTTCGCCTTCCTCGTATGTGTTTGATTTGATAATCGAGCCGTCCGGCGAAGCAAGATAGCCGTAGCCTATGTCGTTTTCGACCGCCACCGTATCGTCCACCGTTACGGTGTAGACGGGATTTTCCGTTACCGTGAAGGTTATATTAAACGCGCCAAGCTCGCTGCTTGTGTTTGAGCCGACTATAACCCGCGCGGTGTACGTCCCGGCTTCAAGCCCGCGTTTGGTTCGTATTTCAAACGCCGCAGTATCACCGGTGTCGAGTATGCTGACAGTAAGCTCCTCGCTCATTACGTAGCTTGAGGAACTGCTGTTATTGTCATTTTCTATATCGGCTATTCGCACGGTAAGTCCGTTTATCTGCGATATTCCGATGTTTTCTATTTGGTATTGCTGATATTGTACGGTTGTGTAATCAACTGTTTTTTTGTCGTATTCAAACGTCATATCTGTTCCGACGGGATTTAACAGTACCGTGGTATTGTTTACCTCCGTCGTAATCCGTATCGCCTCGCCCGTGTTGGGATTTGGCGTCGGATTCGGGTCGGGCGTTGTGCTCGGCTCGGGTGTAGCGTCGGGATCCGTTGTCGCATCGGGATCCGTTGTTGCGTAGTGGTCGGTCTGTGCGCTCGGAGTAGCCGGACGGATTAACAAAGCCGCTAGCGATGTCACCTTTCTTTTAAGGTAGACCTCAACGGGATTTTGCACATAGCCGAAATTGGTATATGTGTAATCATCAAGCAATCCCACAAGCGTTACCGTGGTTCCCTCCGCGGGAAGCGTCGTATCGGTTGAATCCTCGATGCTCCAGCTCACCACCTTTGCGACGCTTAGCTCCGATGTCTGCTCACCGGTTTGTCCGTGATACGCAACAGGTATCGTGCTTTTATCCGGAAAAGCAATGTATGTGGATATATCGCTGAGAGCCTGTCCCTCATATACCGGGAACATTGTCATTCTGCCCCCGGAATAATCCTTTTCAATATAACCGACACCGTCGGGGTCAAGATAATAATTTTCTCTTGCTGCAAACGTAAACGGCGCTTGCTCACTCTCTACACTATCTATAACCGCCGTGAGCTTAAAGTCATTGCTTCCGAGGTTTATAAGAGCTTGTATGGCTTCGCGTTCCGCGTCCGAGAAAGTGGTACTGGTAGAATCATCCTTTAACACGTCAATTTCAATTTTCGCCTTGCCGTCGGCTATCGTGACGGTTACGAAATCTTCGGTGCTTTTTATAACCATTCCGTTCGGAAGATAGATGTTAAAATCCGTTCCGTCGGATATTTCATTACCGCCCAAGCTTTCCACATTAATCGTAAGAATTCCGCTTTCGCGGTCAACCGACGCGGTTATACTGTCCTCGTCCGGCGTGTAATCGCTTGTGACAATGTTTCGGTAGACGTATACATTCCAATCAAAATCGTCCGGTACCGTCAGCCACGGCTCGTCCATGAGCGATTGGTCAAATTCGTGCGTGTACTCCTCGGAGTACGGTGCGGGAGTCGTTTTCAGATTTTCCGTAACATCGCTCGGATTCCAGTCATCCTGTTCGGGCTTGTCCTCCGGCGGGATATATATATCATCTATGCCGTCGAGTATCGGGGTTATCGTATCGGGCATTTCGAGATCTTCCCATGTTTCGGGGCGCTCAGGATCTGTGTATGTCTTTATCCGATTGTCATACTCAAAACCGGTTATTGTTACCTTCGTTACCGTTACCTTTACCGTTACGGTTTTTTCCATGTATGATTGCGTTACCTCATAGGTGACGCCTCCCAAGGGGTCATAGCTTTGGTCGATTGTGAAGCCGTCCGCATTTTCATCCCATACTATTGTGTCAAACAGCTGCTCGCCGCCGGAATACCGCTGTATGACGGTGTTCATTTTTTTATTCAGATATGCAATCAAATCGGAAATTGTACCGTCACCGTATATGCCGTATGCGGTTACCGTGCTTTCCTCAACCGCCGGAACCACATCGATAAGCGTACGCGTGACATTCCATTCGCTTGCAATCTCGTCGGTAAACTGATATTTATAATCATCATCGAGATACATTATACCTATTTCGTCCGTTGTAAGAGAAATAACGCCTTCAAGAGCAGTTTCGTCCAACGAGGCAAGTCCTGCGGGATCGGTTATCTCAAAGCTCATTTTTCCGAGCGAAACACTTCTGTCGTCCGCAAGCATACATTTTATTTTTTTTGTCACCGGATAACTGTAATCTCCTTCTCCGATATAATCGCTGTTTGGAGTATCAGTATCCGGCAATATATATGCTTCCACTGTGCATTGGCTCGCATCTATAGTGGAGTACGTGGTTTTAAGATAATTCTTCTCTTCCACGTATTCATTCATAACTATCGGGAATACATCCTCATTCTGAGCGAACATCGACAAAAAATCGGTTGTCGGTTCGTTAGTGTCATAATCGGAAGGCACAAGATAGTCGGAGTCATATGTAAGCGCAAAGCTGACACCGGTGGCATTTACGTTCGCCAATGTAACGTCAACAAGTCCCTGTACTTTTCCGTTTGCGCCGTATTGCATCGTAAAACCGTCAAAAGAAAGCTTAGCGTCGGGATATATATCGACCAAAGAAGTTTCATTCTCCTCCGAAGAATTTTCATCCTCCGCAAGCACCACATTAAACGACGGAACAATAATACAAATCGTTATTAAAAACGACAGCATCCGCCCAAACACAGTATTTGTCCTCATATAATCCCTCCTCCCCTATAAACTTGCGCTTCAATTTTGCACTAATATTTCTGAATATATTTCCGCGCTTTTATGCAAAACACACAATGGTGTATATA
>JAJBTG010000142.1 GCA_020860985.1 Oscillospiraceae bacterium | reverse complement strand
GTGTTACAATTATAGTGAGCATATACGCGGAAAATGAATATACGCAGGTTTGAAGAAAGGGGAACACCAAATGAATGAAAAGAAAACTCCGTTCAAGAACCCGTTGATAGCGCTTCTTATTGTGTCGGTAGTGCTGACGGTGATAATGAACATGATTATATCCTCTATGAATACAAAAACCGAGGAGGAAATAACCTATAACGAATTCATTACAATGCTCGAAAACGATGAAATCGACGAGGTTGTAATAAAATCGGACAGATTGATGATTTACGGAAAGGTTGACGAGGAATCCGAGGAGGTTAAGAATATCGAGAACGCGGGGAAGGTGGCGGGCGGTCTTTCCATGCAGCTTTTCGGCAGCACGGGGGACAACTCGGAGGTAATAGAAAACGCCAAAAATGAAACGCGCGATATTTATTATACCGGCTATATAAGCGATGACCGTCTGCTTGAAATGCTTGACGAAAAGGGAGTAACATACGGACGCTCGCTTGAAAGCTCGAGCGGGATGCTTGAATTTTTCGTGTGGAATATACTGCCGATATTGTTGATATTCCTACTGCTGTTCCTATTCTCGCGCTCAATGACGAAGAAAATGGGCGGCGGAGGCGGTATCATGGGAATCGGTCAGTCCAATGCCAAGATGTATAATGTAGAGAACAAGACCGGAGTCACGTTTGCCGATGTAGCGGGGCAGGAGGAGGCTAAGGAATCTCTTAATGAAATTGTCGATTTCCTGCACAATCCGGTAAAATATACCGCAATCGGAGCGAAACAGCCTAAGGGCGCGTTGCTTGTCGGACCTCCGGGTACGGGTAAAACATTGCTCGCAAAGGCTGTGGCGGGCGAGGCGAATGTACCGTTTTTCTCGCTTTCCGGTTCGGAATTTGTGGAGATGTTTGTCGGCGTGGGCGCGTCGAGAGTAAGGGATTTGTTTAAGCAGGCGTCCGCTAAAGCGCCGTGTATTATATTTATCGATGAAATCGATGCGATAGGAAAGTCACGCGATAATCAGTTAAATTCAAATGATGAGCGCGAGCAGACGCTAAATCAGCTCCTTGCCGAAATGGACGGATTTGATTCATCTAAGGGACTTGTAATTCTCGCGGCGACAAACCGCCCCGAGGTGCTCGACAAGGCACTGCTCAGACCGGGTCGATTTGACAGACGTATCATAGTCGAGAAGCCGGATTTAAAGGGAAGAGAGGACATTTTAAGGGTTCATATCAAAAATGTCAAGACAGACCCCGAAATCGATTTGCACGCGATGGCGCTTGCGACAAGCGGCGCGGCGGGTGCGGACCTCGCTAACATGGTAAACGAGGCGGCTTTGCGCGCGGTACGCATGGGCAGAAAGCTTGTTTTGCAGGAGGATTTAATGGAGGCTGTAGAGGTGATTATAGCCGGGAAGGAAAAGAAGGACAAAATACTTTCCGCAAGCGAAAAGAGAATCGTAGCGTTCCACGAGGTCGGACACGCCCTTGCAACCGCTTTGCAGAAGCACACTCAGCCCGTTCATAAAATTACGATAGTTCCGAGAACAATGGGCGCACTGGGATACACCATGCAGATGCCAGAGGAGGAGGAAAAGTATCTGATGTCAAAGGACGAAATCCTTGACCAGATAACGGTATTGCTTGCCGGACGCGCCGCGGAGGAGCTTATATTCAATATCAAAACTACGGGCGCGTCAAACGATATAGAACGCGCGACATCGCTTGCGAGGAATATGATTACGCAGTACGGTATGTCCGACAAATTCGGCATGGCGGGACTTGAAAGTATGCAGAACAAATATCTCGACGGCAGAAGCGTTTCAAATTGCTCGGAGGAAACAAAAACAAAGGTTGACAACGAGGTTGTCGAGGTGCTTAAATCCTGCTATGACAAGGCTATGGGACTTTTGAAGGACAATATGAAGGCTCTAAACGACATAGCGGAATTCCTTATAGATAAGGAAACAATCACCGGCAGTCAGTTTATGGAAATATTCGATAAGGTAAACGCTGAAAATGTTTCAGCGGAGGAACAGGAAAGCGGCGAAGATGAAGCCGCAGGGGAGAACGATAATGTATGATTCGTTTGAAAGCAGATTAAAAATGCTCAGAAAGGAAAAGGGCGATACCCAGGAAACACTCGGCTACGCGGTGGATGTGAACAGAACGGCGGTTGCCAATTGGGAAAATGGAATACGCCGTCCGTCGCTTCTTACCATCAGAAAGCTTGCGCTTTACTTCAATGTTTCAACCGATTATTTGTGCGGCAGAACAAACGACAGACGTCAGGCGACGATTGCGCCGGTGTCGGAGATTGACCTGGCAAAGCTCAACCGCGACGGTTTAAAGCTCCTTTTGGAGTTTTACAGATTTCTGGAGAGCAGACCCGAATATTGCACAGATCTGAAAAGCTAAGAGTACGGTTCATAAAAAAATAAGCCTTAAAATCGTAATAAAATCTGCGATTTTGAGGCTTATTTTCGGATTACATAATTCAATTCAGGTCTGCGGTCTGATTTTTCTTACTTCTCAAGAGCCTTATAAACAACAGCCGCCAACGCCGCGCCAATCAGCGGACCTACAATAAATACCCAAAGGCACGCCATAGGCTCGCCTACTCCGACGATAGCCGCCGCAACCGCGGGACCTATTGAACGCGCGGGATTTACCGATGTTCCCGTAAGTCCGATTCCGAGAATATGTACCAGGGTAAGGGTAAAACCGATAACAATTCCCCCGAATGAGCCGTGACCGGCTTTCTTTGACGTAACTCCGAGAATTGTAAGAACAAAGATGAATGTGAGCACTATTTCAACAAGCAAACCTGCGGCAGAGCTTCCGTTCACGCCCGCAAGTCCGTTGGAGCCGAACGCGCCGGTCATATCCGTAACGCCGCCGAGAGTGAAAATCGCGGCAAGTACGCCCGCTCCCGCCAATGCTCCGAGGCACTGCGAAATAACATAACCGATGAAATCCTTTGCGCTCATACCGCCGCTTATAAGCACGCCGAGCGAAACAGCCGGATTGATATGACAGCCTGAAATATTGCCAACACAATAAGCCATACCTACAATTACCAAGCCGAATGCCAGCGCGGTAAGAATATATCCGCATCCGCTGTCGGAAGCGCAGCCTACCAGCATTGCCGTACCGCAGCCCATAATTACCAGAACCATCGTGCCGATAAATTCAGCCGCATATTTTTTTAAACTTTTCATTTTACTTTCCTCCGTTTCAATATATTTCGCAGACCTATCCTATTATGGTAATTTTAACACAACCAGCTATGTTATGTCAAGTAAATTTTGTGCAAAATTATGTGCTTGCAATAAAATAGATATCCGTAACGGCGGATATTGAAAAACAGGAAAACCGATGTTTTTCCTGTTTGTATGAAAATGTTCAATAAGGGGCAAAGCCCCTTATTGAAGAAATTTTTTCTTTACAAAGAGGGAAAGAGATGATAGAATTATTCTATAAGGGGCGAAGTGAGTTTACAGGGTGACATCCTTGCCTAAGTTATATTAAAATCGGTCACGGAGGGCATATTTATGGAAAAAATTAATCTTGACAAAAACTGGCGGTTTGTGAGAGGTGACTTAAAGCCGCAAAGCACAACCGACGGGTGGGGCGGCGCAAAAGCCCGTGCATACAATTTTGGAGCGGCGGCGGTCGGACTTGACGATTCACATTGGCAAAATGTGGATTTGCCACACGATTTTATGATTGACGGCGACTACACGCAAAAATCCGCATTGTCCGAGGAGATGCGCCAAATTCCGGAAATGGAGAGCATCGACAGCCGCCATTTCGCCGGCGGTTCGCTCGAGGGCGGCGTTGTGTGGTACAGACGCAAATTCGATATTCCCGCCGATATGGCGGGTAAGCGCGTTTACATACATTTTGACGGTGTATACAGAAACAGCACCGTGTATCTTAACGAATACTTTGCCGGCAGTCACGAGAGCGGCTATACCGAGGCTTGCTATGACATAACTGATTTCGTGAGCTTCGGCGGCGAAAACACTGTCGCGGTGCGCGTGGATTCCTCCGGCCGTGAGGGTTGGTGGTATGAGGGCGGCGGAATATACCGCCACGTTTGTCTGGAATATAAAAGCGCCGCGCATATCGCCGAGAACGGCATGTATGTTTATTCCGATGTGTGTCTTGAAAGTAAGTCGGCAAGTGTGCATATAGAAACGGAAATTGAAAACAAGCTGACGGAGGACGCAGATTTTTCGGTAAAAATACTCATTGCCGACAGAGGCGGAGCCGTTGTCGGTTCAAGCGAATGCGCGGTTTCGGCGCGAGCGTGGGATAATGCCGTATGTGAGCAGACCGTTCCGCTTTCGAGCGTAAGCCTTTGGGACGTGGATTTGCCGTATCTTTACAGCGTTACGGCAGAGCTGTACCGATGCGGTGAGCTTATTGATTCCGTCACCGTAAACTTCGGCATAAGAGAATGTCACTTTGACGCGGATAAGGGATTTTTCCTTAACGGCCGGCATTTAACAATAAAGGGGCTCTGCTGTCACCAGGATCACGCGGGCGTGGGTATCGGCGTGCCGGACAGCGTGTGGGAATACCGTATCGCGCAGATGATAACGATGGGCGCGAACGCGTACCGCTCGGCGCATTATCCGCCGGCGCCGCAGCTTTTGGACGTATGCGACAGGTTGGGAATACTCGTTATGGACGAAACGCGCCGTATGAGCAGTGCGCCACGGGATTTGGACGCGCTCCGCTCGATGGTTAAGCGCGACAGAAATCACCCGTCTGTATTTATCTGGGGTATAGGAAACGAGGAAATTTTCTCGCAGGACAGACCCGAAACGGCAAGGACTACCGTTACAATGAAAATGGAGGTGCGCCGCCTTGATAAGACGCGCCCGATAACCTCCGCCGTTGTTTGTTGGAACGGAAAAGAGCGGTTTGACACAGCCGAGGGATATGTCGGAGTTACGAAAAATCTTGATGTTATGGGATTTAATTACTGCAAAACCGCTTGGGACGATTATCATAAGCGTATGCCGCGCCAACCGATTCTTATCACCGAGGCAAGCGCGAACAGTTGGACGTGCGGTTGCTGCAGTACGGACGAGTATAAAGGGCAATACTATATCTTTGACGAGGAAAACGAGCAAAAATGCAAAGTCGGCAAAAAGGCGGTAAAGAGGGACGTTGCGGAGGAGGAATGGGAATACTTCGCCGAGCGCGATTATCTAAGCGGAATCTTCCTCTGGACGGGTATGGACTACCGCGGCGAGCCGACGCCGATGGTATATCCGGCGGTATATTCGCAGTTCGGGATATTCGATTACTGCGGATTTCCGAAGGATAATTATTACTACTACAAATCTCAATGGACGGACGAGGACGTTCTGCATATTTTTCCGCATTGGAATTATCCCGTAGGCGCGGGCGAGGCGCTGACGGTTTACGCTTTTTCCAATCTTGACGAGGCGGAGCTGTTTGTGAACGGTAAAAGCTATGGCAGACGCAAGTCAAGCCGATACCTGTCATGGGGAAACGTCATATATGAGCCGGGTGAGTTGACGGCTGTAGGTTATAGGAACGGCGGCGAGGTTATGCGCGAAACCGTAAAAACCACCGGAGCCGTGCATAGGCTCTCTCTTGAACCATACAAGGCGGTTATGTCCGCGGACGAGGACACCGCGATAATCAATATATCCGCGCGTGACGCGGACGGTTTGACGGTGCCGACGGCGGATAATGAGGTGCGCTTTTACATATCGGGCGAGGGTGAATTTTTGGGCGCGGGCAACGGAAATCCGTCAAGCCACGAGCGCGACCGCGTACCGGTAAGACGCTTGTTTAACGGCAAAGCTCAGCTGCTTGTGCGCCTTAACGGAAGTAGGGGAGAAGTCAAAATCACCGCCGCTTCGGGCGGAATTGAAAGCGGCGAATGTGTGATAACAGTGGAATAGAAATCGGTGCGCGGGGAAGCATGAATTTTTACAGCACGGCGGCTTTAATTGCCGCTGTGCTGTCTGTTGTTTTGCACTTATATAACCTAACCGCAGATGTCCCCCGCCTCTATAGGCGGCGGGTTCCACTTACTTTTTTCAGTGGCGGTACAATCCGCCACTGAAACGTTGAATGACGGGGCAAAGCCCCTTATTGAAATGAAAATCAGTGAAAATTCGGGCGGGCATTTTGGTGGGTGTCAGAGTAAAATTTTCGATATACCTACTTTTGCCCAAACACCCTGAAACCTGCATAGCTATGCGGTTTTGGGCACAAAAAAACCAAGTCATGGACTTGGTTTTCTGTGGCAGGGGTACAAGGACTCGAACCTTTAATTTTTCTTGTACCTACCACGTTTTTCAGTCATTTGACTAACGGGTGACTGATATAGTAATTTTTGCAGTTATGCCCATTTAATATTGGTTAAATTTTTCTATAAATTCGTTTAGCCTATCGTAAGTTACGTTTCTATGAGTTTCTGTTATATGTGTATAAATATTTTGCGTTGTCGATATATCAGAATGTCCCATTAGAGTTTGTGCGGCTTTTACATCAATTCCGGCATCAAATAAAATATAGCTCGCATATGCGTGTCTAAGTTGATGTGGAGTAATTGTTATTCCGTTTTCAGATTGATACCTTTGCCATCGTGATTTAAAAGTGGATTTTTTCATTAACCCGCCATCACTTCCTTGAAAAATCAATCCCGTGCCATTCTTGTTCTTTAATTTTTTGGCAAGACATTCAAATAGCAAAACTTCCCTTACTCCGGCAGAGGTTTTTGGCTGCTTTATATGAGGTGCGTTGCCCTCGTGGTAAACAGATTTCGTTACTCTTATACGTTTATTTCGAAAATCTATGTCCTCATATGTCAGTGCCAACGCTTCACCTTTTCTTAATCCCGTATAAAGAACTAAATATGCAAACAGCCCCATTTGGCTATCCGTGCAGGTTTTTACCAATTCGATTTGTTTGGGATTGGGTATCTCGCGTCTGCCTTTTTTTAAATTTTTCGGCACCTTTACAAATTCGCAGGGATTTGACTCAATATAGCTATGCAAGCAAGCATACTTAAATATTAAGCTAAACACAGATAACTGGTTGCGAACAGTTTTCATAGCAAATCCCTTTTGAGCCTTCAAATCTATCGCTCTTTGAATATTTTGAGGGGTTATATCCTTTATATATTTTTCCCCCAATGCTTCAACACAATAGGTATATGGCGGCCTATACGATTCGGCAGTTTGAACTTCCAATGTAGGAGTATGTTCATAAAACCATTCCTCGGCAACCTCTGAAAAGGTTTTTCCGTTTTCCTCTTTTTCAGTATAAGAAAGAAGTTGCTGTGCAATATCTCTTTCGGCCTGTTTCTCGGTTTTCTTATTACTGTAAAAGTAAATGTGTTTGCCATTTATGGAAACTACTTTTAACCATCGTCCATCTTTTCTTTGTTTCAATGTTATCGTTCCTCCAATCAAAATGGGGATACAAATAGCATTAACGTATTTTTATTATAAAATAAATTATATCACAAAATTAAATCATTGTCAGCCCCATTTGAAAATTTTAAAAATAAATTTTAATAATGGCTAATAGGATAGCT
>JAJBTG010000076.1 GCA_020860985.1 Oscillospiraceae bacterium | reverse complement strand
TGTTATTCTGCCTCTTTACAGATGCATACCTCAGCATTTCAAGGATCGTATGAGATATATTAATCATATATATATCAATATGGCTTGGCGCAAGCAGTATGCGGGTGTTTTTGAGCTTGAATATAACGGCTGTATCTATTATTTCGTGGACAACGAATTCTATTTCAACGGTGATAAGCCGTACGATTATATTCATTTGGACTGCGAGAAGTTTATATTCTTCTCAAAGGCTGTTCTGTCATTGCTTCCGATGTTGGATTTCAGACCCGACGTTATTAACTGCAATGACTGGCAGACGGGCCCCATCCCCGTGTTCCTTGATACATTCCAGGATAATCCGTTTTTCCGCGGAATCAAGACGGTTATGACAATTCATAATCTGCGCTTCCAGGGAAGATGGGATTTCAAAGCAATCAAGGACGCGATGGGTATAAGCGACTATTACTTTACTCCCGATAAAATGGAGTATTATAAGGACGCGAACCTGTTGAAAGGCGGCATGGTTTACGCCAATAAGATTTCAACCGTAAGCGAAACGTATGCATGGGAGATTACAACTCAGGAATACGGGGAGGGATTGAACAATTTGCTTTCCGCTCGCCGCAATGATTTGGTAGGTATCGTAAACGGAATATCCTATACGGATTGGAATCCTCAAACGGACGACATGATTTATACGAAGTACAACGCGAAAACGGTACACAAGAAAAAGATTGAAAACAAAAAGAGATTGCAGGCAGACCTTGGCTTGCCGGTGGACGAGAACAAGATGATGATTGGTATTGTTTCGCGTCTTACTGACCAGAAGGGATTTGACCTTGTAGCGTACAAAATAGAGGAGCTGTGCGCCGGAGGCGCTCAGGTTGTAGTGCTTGGCACGGGCGATGAGAAGTACGAGAATCTTTTCCGCCATTATGCGTGGAAGTATCCCGACAGAATGTCGGCTCAGATTTATTTCTCAAACGAGATGTCGCATAAGATTTATGCCGCGAGTGACGCGTTCCTTATGCCGTCGAGATTTGAGCCGTGCGGATTGTCGCAGCTTATAAGCTTACGCTACGGTACCGTTCCGATTGTTCGTGAAACGGGCGGATTAAAGGATACGGTTATTCCGTATAATGAATATACGGGCGAGGGAACAGGCTTCTCATTCGCTCACTATAATGCGGACGAAATGCTGCAAACCATTTGGTATGCCATGAAAATTTATTATGACCGCAAGGATGAGTGGAATAATATCATCGATAACGGCATGGCTGTTGATTATTCATGGAATGTTTCGGCTGACAAATATATAAGAATGTATCAGGATTTGACCGGTATATATGATTTGCCGGAAAAAAAAACTGAGCAAATAGAGGAACAGCCCGTCAAGAAGGATGATTTTGAGGAAAATCTTAAAAAGAATTCCGAGATTTCCGCGGAGGCGGCTGCTAAAAACGCCGAGGAACCCAAAGTAATTGAGGTTGAAAATCCTTTTGGGGAGGACGCAAAGAAAGCGCCCGCAAAGAAAGCTCCCGCAAAGAAAGCTCCGGCAAAAAAGCCGGCGGCTAAAACCGCGGCGAAAAAACCCGCCGCAAAGACGGCGGCTAAGAAGCCTGCCGCAAAAACAACGGCTGCGAAGAAAACCGCAACGGCTTCGGCGAAAAAAACAACTGCTAAAAAATCTGTAACAAAGCAGGAAGAAAAGTAGGGAGGATGTAGACAAATATGGCAGAAACAAAAACAACAAAGGCATCGGCAAAAGTAAAGCTTACGGCTGCTGAGGAGGCATTGAAGAAAGAAATCGTCGGCAAGGTGGGCAGACATTTCGGTAAGGTCATGGAGGAGGCTACTCCGCATATGGTTTATACCGCCTGCGCGCTTACTGTACGAGATCAGATTATGGAAAAGTGGGCAAAGTCGCACCGTCAGGTGAAAGAGGAAGGCTCAAAGAAGCTTTATTATCTTTCGTTTGAATTTTTGATGGGCAGATTGCTTTGCACCAATATATTGAATCTTATGCAGACCGACGAATATCAGCACGTTCTTGCGGATTTGGGATATTCATTGTCGGATATTGCGGAGCTTGAAAATGACGCCGGTCTCGGTAACGGTGGTTTGGGACGTCTTGCGGCGTGCTTTATCGACTCGTTGACCACTATGGATTTACCGGCTTACGGCTGTACTATTCGTTACGAATACGGTCTGTTCCGTCAGAAGATTGTTGACGGTTATCAGACGGAGCTTCCGGATTCATGGCTTGACAACGGCTGCGCGTGGGAAATCGCAAGACCGGAGGAAACCGTTGAGGTTAAATTCGGCGGTCAGGTTTACAGCGATTGGATGGACGGAAAGTTTAGCTTCCGCTATGAAAACGCTACGACAATTTTGGCTATGCCTTACGATATGCCTCTATGCGGATATGATTCAAAAATCGTAAACAAGCTCAGACTTTGGAGCGCAAAAGCACCGGATCATATGGATATGAAGGCGTTCAACCGCGGCGATTATATTCATGCCGTTGAGGAAAAGGAGCTTGCCGAGGTTATTTCAAAGGTACTTTATCCCGAGGATAATAATACCGAGGGTAAGGAGTTGAGATTGAAGCAGCAGTATTTCCTTGTTTCTGCCACATTACAGTGGATTTTGAAGGAATTCGAGGAAAGAAACGGCAGTGATTGGTCTAAGCTTCCGGATAAGGTTGTTATCCATATCAACGATACTCACCCGACAATGGCAATCCCTGAATTAATGCGTCTTTTGATGGATGAAAAGGGTCTGGGCTGGGATGAATCCTGGGATATAGTAACAAAGGTATTCGCTTATACCAACCATACCGTTATGAGCGAGGCATTGGAGAAGTGGCCGCTCGATATGTTCAAGAAGATTCTTCCGAGATTGCATATGATTGTTGATGAAATGAACAGACGTCTTATGATAAGACTGAATGAAATATATCCGAATGATTACACAAAGCATAAATATATGGCGATTATTTCGGACAATCAGATTTTCATGGCAAATATGTGTCTTGCAAGCTGTTTCGCGGTAAACGGCGTTTCAAAGCTGCACACTGAAATCCTAAAGACGGATATTTTTGCCGACTACTATAATATCAATCATGACCGCTTCTTCGCGATTACAAACGGCATAACCTTTAGAAGATGGATTTGCAACTGTAACCCGCAGCTTGCTGATTTGATTACATCAAAGATTGGCAACGGCTGGATTAAGGACGCGGAGCAGCTGTCTAAATTAAAGAAATTTGCAAAGGATAAGGAATTTAAGGAGAAGTTCGCCGCAATCAAGCGTCAGAATAAGGTAAACCTTGCCGCTTATATTAAGGAGCATAACGGTATCGAGGTTGATCCGGACTCTATCTTTGACGTTCAAAGTAAGAGATTGCATGAATATAAGCGTCAGCTTATGAACATTCTTCATATCATTGCCGAATACAACAGAATCCTCGAGGATCCGACCTATGATTATTATCCGAAAACTTATATTTTCGGTGCGAAGGCGGCTCCCGGATATGCCAGAGCAAAGCTCATTATTAAGCTGATTAACTCCGTCGGGGATATGATTAACAACGACCCGAGAGTGAACGGTAAGATAAAGGTTGTATTCCTCGAAAACTACAGCGTATCGATAGCGGAGAAGCTTATAATCGCGGCTGATATTTCAGAGCAGATTTCAACCGCCTGCAAGGAAGCTTCGGGTACGGGCAACATGAAATTTATGCTTAACGGTGCGGTTACGATAGGTACTCTCGACGGAGCAAATGTTGAGATACTTGAGCAGGTAGGCGAGGATAATATTTATATCTTCGGCTTGAAGGCGGATGAGGTTGCCGCAAGACTTCGTTATTCCGGCGGCGATGAGGTAAAGGATATTTATTCGTCGAACACGTTGTTAAGACGTGCGCTCGATAGATTGGTAGACGGCTCAATCATTCCGGGAAGTCAGATGTTCAAGGATTTGTATCAGACGCTTCTGTTTGGTGATTACGGCTATCCCGACACATATATGGTAATAAGAGATTTTGAGGACTATATGAAGTATCAGGAAAAGATGTCGATAGATTACCAAGACAGAGACGCATGGCTTGAAAAGGCAATTATGAATACGGCATCGGCAGGATTCTTCTCAAGCGACAGAACAATCGACGATTACAACAGACAAATCTGGCACTTAGCTCCGATTAAATAATCGGAGGCATATTCGATATTTTTCGGTCGGCTTTGCCGCCGAAGGCGTGAATTTCCGAAAGACGGCAATCATGTTTTTCTGAGCGTCAAGCTCGGGAATTTGCGAATCATTTATGCGGGAAGCTCTGATTTAATAAGGCAGGACTGAGGACAAAGCCGTAAGGCTTATGTCCGTAGTCTTGTTTCTTTGTATAGAAATTTTCTGCGGTTTACAGATATTTGAATAAAGGGGAAAGCATATGACTATTGAGCATAATTCCAGAGAAAAATTTTACAGAAGGCCGTTTGGCGCGGTGACGTGCGGAACGGAAATAAGATTTCGTATTTCAGCTTCGGGCGTGGGTATTCCGAATGCGGTTCGCTTAGTCTATAAAAAGGATGGCGGAGAGGAAATACGCGAGGATATGGTGTATTTGTTTGACGTGGCGGACCACTGTATCTATTCGGTTAAGGTAACAATGCCTGATGAGGTATGCCTTGTATGGTATTATTTTGAGATAGAAACGTCGCAGGGTACCGTTTACTACGGAAACAATCAGAGTAATCTGGGCGGCAGAGGAGAGATGAGCCTTCAAAAGCCCGGAAGAGCTTTTCAGATTACCGTATACGGCACGGACTACAAAACTCCCGATTGGTTCAAGGAGGGAATAGCGTATCAGATTTTCGTTGACCGATTCTATAACGGAAATGATGACGGCAACTTCCTCGGCGACCGCACGGATATAATAAAGCGTGAATGGGGCGAGATTCCGTTTTACAAAGCGGAGCAGTTCGGCGGCGAATATAAAGCGAATGACTTCTTCGGAGGAAATTTGGAGGGAGTTATAAAGAAGCTGCCCTATCTTAAAGAATTGGGCATTACGGTTATTTATTTAAACCCGATTTTCAGCGCGTACTCAAACCATAAATATGATACGGGCAGCTATGAGAAAATCGATTCGATGTTTGGCGATGAGGATAAATTCAAGGAGCTTTGCACGGAGGCGGAAAAGCTTGGAATAAGAATAATCCTCGACGGAGTGTTCAACCACACCGGAAGCGACAGCCAGTATTTTAATAAAAACGGCACATATGACAGTGTAGGCGCGTATCAATCACAGGATTCGCCGTATTACAGCTGGTATCGCTTTATGGATTGGCCGGGAGTGTATGAGTCATGGTGGGGTATGACTACGCTGCCACAGGTTGAGGAGAGCGATAAAAATTACAGAGAATATATATTATCCGGCAAGAACGCCATTATAAAGAAATGGCTTAAAGCCGGTGCGTCCGGTTGGCGTCTTGATGTGGTTGACGAGCTTCCGGGAGCCTTTGTAAAGGAGCTTCGCAAAAATGCGAAGGAGGCTAAGCAGGACGCGGTTATCATAGGTGAGGTATGGGAGGACGCTTCAAATAAAACAGCGTACGGCGAGCGCTGCGAATATTTCCTGGGAAAAGAGCTTGATTCCGTTATGAATTACCCGATGAGAACCGCTCTGATTGACGCGGTATTGGGCAAAATCGAAGCTCCCGAATTTGACGCCAGACTAATGAGCTTAAAGGAAAACTATCCTCCGCAGGCGTATTATTCGCTGCTCAATATGGTTTCGAGCCATGATGTGGAAAGGGTTCTTACAATGATGGGCGGTGTGCCGTCCAGACACGAGGTTGACCGTGATTATCAGGCTAACTTCAAGCTTGACGGTTACGGACTTGAGGTTGCAAGGGACAGAGCCACGCTCATTCTCGGCTTGCAAATGACGCTTCCGGGGGTGCCGTGTATTTATTACGGAGATGAAATCGGTATGCAGGGCTACGGCGACCCATTCTGCCGCCAATGCTATCCGTGGGGAAAAGAGGACGAGTTAGACCCGACCGGCACAATGCGTGAGCGTTACAGCAATATGATAATATTGAGAAATCTCTCAAAGGCATTCTCGATAGGTGAATTTGAAAGTGTGTATAAAATAGGTCATGTGTATGCGTTTATTCGCTATTATGATGATGATAAGTATATTGTTGTGGCAAATATGGATGTTAAAAACGCGAATATTCGCCTTGATATAGCGCGCTTTGGTATAACCAAAATGACCTGCGTAAGCGCGGAAGAGGAGGTAATGGACGCGGCTGACGGAATTTATTTTATAGATATGCCGCAGCTTTGGATAAAGGTCTATAGGGCTGAATAATATTGATAAAACGGCAAAGTGCATTGCAAAAATGCGCTTTGCCGTTTGTTGGTTCGTAGAAAAACTCCCGTAATCAAAGCCGCGAGGCTTGATTCGGGAGTTTTTTATTCGCTTTGTTTTTTTGCTTTCAACGCTTTTTAGCGTCAAGACTTTTAATAATTAATCTCTGATGCGCTATCCGCAAGCTCGTCCGTTTCGATAACCGCCGTATCATTGACAATCGTTTGATACTCTATGTCGTCCAGACGGTGGAAGCTGTAGCCCTCGCTTGCGATATATTCGATAACTGACGGTAAAGCATCGGCTGTCGCTTGCTTTGAAGTCGCGTCATGCATAAGCACAATGAGGTTGTTATATTCGCCCATATTTGATTTCAGATATTCCAAAAGCTCGGACGCGTCTTTTGTTCTTCCCTCGGCGTCACCGATAAGGGCGTTCCAGTCGCAGTAATAGAAACCGTTTTCGGCGAGAAGAGTTTTGTAAATTTGCTTTTCCGACACATAGTCGCCCGAATTATAGCTGCCCCCCGGGAAACGAATCAGCTTAAACGGCTCCTCACCGTTCATAACGCTTCTGATTCTGTCCTCGCAGGTAAGAATTTCGGTAATAAACGAATCGTTTGTAGCATACAATTTATCATAGTTATGACTGTCCGAATGGTTTGCGATAAGGTGACCTTCCTCATAAACTCTGCGCGCCATATCGGGATTTGCCTCTATAAGCGAGCCAACCTCGAAAAATGTAGCCTTAACATTATATCTGCGCAGTATGTCCAATATCTGCGGAGTTACGTTCTCCGTCGGTCCGTCGTCAAAGGTCAGATAACAGTGCTTGGTTTGTCCCGAGTCGGTTAATATCTGCATTAAATTATTTTCGACGGACGCGTCCGGGATGCTTGAAACCGCGGCTTCCGATTCATAAGAAATTTCGGTTTCCGACGTAACGTCGGTGTTTTGCGCAGCGTCAGCGTTCTGCGAAACGCTGTCGTCCTGTACTATATCTGTGTTATCTATATTGTTATTGGCGAAGTTTTCCGCTTCGGTGTGGTTTTTATTTATAGTTGAAACCGCCACGCAGGCGAGTGTTATAATTCCGATTAAAACGATCAGAAGAAGTGCGGCGCGTATGCGCTTTTTACGCCGACGTTCGCGGCGCCTACGCTCTCTGCGTCTGTTTTCAAACTCGTTCGGAGTTGTCATTGTATCACCTCATCAAATAATATACTCTTATTATATAACGTTTTTCGTCAATATT
>JAJBTG010000109.1 GCA_020860985.1 Oscillospiraceae bacterium | reverse complement strand
CTATAGAGGCGGGGGGACATCTTACTTTTAGTTATTGAATTTATTTGGAATATCTGAAATTCTTTAAGTTAATTTGAGTTTTTCCTGTACTTGCGGAAGAAGTTATAAATTCCGCGCGAAGCTGGAGAACTCCCGAAACATCAAACTCAAATTCAGCGGTTTCCGTGGCGCTTCGCATTGTCGGCAGCTCGTATAGGACTTTGTCATTTTGGTCATAGAAAACGACCTTGCCCTCTGCGGCATCATTGCTAGTTTCGCTCATATCGACCTCGCCCAGCACCTTTTTCGCAATTCCGTTCAGGTTATAGGTAATTGAGCTTGTATATGACCAATCGCTCCAGGATGAATTAACGAAAAGGTAGACAGTTTTTTCTTCATTATTTAAGTATATACCGCTATCACTGCTAATATGATACGAATCGGTAGTTTCAATACTATCATATCCAATCGCCGAAAAATACACATCTTCTCTTTTTGTGCCCTCATCGTTGATATAAATCGTCGAGGTATCGCCGTCCCATAATACCTGCTTGCCCATTGCCTCGCCTATATAGCGGAGCGGCACATATGTGCGTCCGTTATATATAAACGGCTTGCTGTCGTCCGGCGCGTCCGACTTGTCTGCGCCGTCAATGATGATGCGGTAATCGCCGAAATATGCATTTATGATCTGCTCGACCGGCTCCGCAAACGCTGTTACCATAGTTGCCGCGGTCAGCGCCGCCGCCGCTCCGGTAACAAATCCTTTTACATTTTCCTTTTTTAACATATACCCTTACCTCCGTATTAAAATTTTATTGTGATGACATAATATGTTAGTCATCTTTGGGATAATTATATCACAACAAATATGGTATTGTCAATATATATTATTCCAAAGATGGATAAAAGGAGGCGTGGATTGTGAAAATATATAAATACAACGGTAGGTGCAACGCGTCGGGCGAGAACATACGCCGACTGCGGGAACGGGCAAACCTGTCACAGGAAAAGCTTGCGGCGCGTCTTCAGCTTAAAGGCTTGCCCCTGAACCATAAGTCGATAAGCCGCTTATAATCGGGGGTGAGGGTAGTGGCGGATTATGAGCTTATACTGTTGGCGAAAGTGCTTGGAGTGTGCATATATGATTTGCTCGAAAACACGGTATTTGATGAATAGGATAATGCTTTTTTCTGAAAAGTTAAGGCCATACTCAGGAGTATGACCTTTATTAAATCTATTTCATTGTAATTTTAAACACAACTGGATATTCGCTCTTAACCTCGGGCGCGTTTATATGCAGTCCGTTTTCGTCGCGGGTATATGTAACGCCGCAGTCAAAGCCGAGCACGGAAACGCTTTTAATAATGCCGTTAAACACGGGCTTTTTGCTTGCGTCCGCGTCGGCGAAAGCCTTTACGGTAACGGCTCCGCTTTCCGGAAATTTCATCGCGAACACATAAACGCTGCCGCCTTTTACGGTAAAGCGGAAATCACGCTCGGTATACACCGTTTCGGCTCCGTCGCTGAATTGTCCCTCGACGGTCTTTGTCGGGCCCTCCTCGGAGTATCTCCAGACGTTTGCGCCGTAAATACCCTCGCCGTTTTTCTTGAGCCAACCGCCTATAGCGAGAAGTATTTCCCTGTCCTCGGCGGGTATGCTGCCGTCGGACTTGGGACCGATATTGAGTAACATTCTGCCGTTTTTGCTCACGACATCAATTAATGTTCTGATAATTTCATTCGGAGTTTTATAGCTGTTGCTCTCGGTATAGCACCACGAATTTCTCGCGACGGACGTGTCCGTTTGCCAAATATACGGCTTTGCATCGGCGAATTGACCGCGCTCCACGTCCGGCACCGCCGTACCGAACATGAACGCGTCGTGCTTGTAATTAATAACCGCCTCTGTGCCGCGCTCAACCGCGCGGTTGTAGTAATACGCCGCGAATTTTTTTAAGTACGGCTTTGCCGCATCATGCTGAATCCACCAATCAAAATAAATAATCTTCGGGTTGTAATTATCGACAAGCTCACAGCAGCGTACAAGCCAATCCTCCATAAATTCCTTCGACGGATACGGCGTTGAAAACAGGTCAAAATGGTCAGGCTCCGGCATTGCGGGATAATAGAAATCGCCCTCCTTTTCATTATCCGTTACGTCACTCTCAAAGTCCTTGCCGTGTCCCATAAAGAACCAATGCTCGATTCTGTGGGAGGATACGCCGTTTATCATACCGCGCTTACTCACGCTCTCGCTAAGCCCGCCCAACGTGTCGCGGCGCGGTCCCATTTCATACGCGTTCCAATGCGAAATATCGCTTTTGTACATCTGGAACCCGTCGTGATGCTCCGCGACGGGAACGACATATTCCGCGCCCGCGTTTTTGAAAAGCTCCGCCCACTCATCGGGATCGAATTTTTCCGCCTTGAACATCGGTATAAAATCCTTGTACCCGAAATCCTTGTGCGCGCCGTAGGTTTTAATGTGATGCTCAAACTCCTTTGAGCCTTGTATATACATATTTCTCGAATACCACTCACTGCCGAACGCCGGTACGCTGTATACGCCCCAGTGAATGAATATACCGAATTTGGCGTTTCTGTACCATTGCGGAACCGTGTACTGCGACAGCGACTCCCATGTGTCCTTGAACTTGCCGCGCGCGATTACCTCATCGATATGATTTAAATATTCCTCTTTATTCATAGCTTGCTCCTTTCAGCAAAAAAACGGCGCTTTGCAACGCCGTTTTTTGCGGTTTTCACTTATTCTGTTGTGCCTATTCTTGATGTGATTTCACTTTCCAATATTTCATACCAGTTGTTTCCCATTTTAGCGTAGCCGTCCGCCGTCGGGTGAACGCCGTCGGTTAAATCCGAGAGTGTCAGCCAGTTGTTTACATCTACGAGCGTCAATTCTTTTGACGTAGCAAGTGTTTCTACCGCCGCATTATAGGTGTCGATAATTTCGTCCATCTCTGTTTGCGTTGATATGCCGGTATTATTATATTTAGACGTCACATCTATATACGGAATGGTTGCGATATACATTTTTCCGTCCTCGGGCAGCTTTGCCAAAACCTTATCTACAAGCGTTTCAAGTCTTGTAGGCGCGTTTGTGAGGTCGTATTGACTTAGAACATCGTTTGTGCCGATTTGGAGCATAACTATATCGGGCGTGTAGGTCGTCATCCAACTGTCAATATTTGTTGTAAGACCCTTTCTTCCGCTGCCCTCTATATCGTCCGACGCGGAGATTGCCGCGATTGCCCAGCCGGAATGTCCCTCATTATTTGTGTCATAGCCTGTTCCGCTGCTCTCTGAACCGACAAAATCAACATAAGCGGACAGCTCGTTTTCTACAAGCAGCGAGCAAAGCTGATTTCTGTATCCGCCCGCTGTTGTGTAGCCGGCTGTTATCGAATCGCCCAACGGCATTACCTTAATCGGCTCCGGAGTGGGAGTAGCGTTCGGGTCGGTCGTTGCCACAGGGATTTCGCCGCCGTCTATTGAAATGCTCTCAATCGCCACCGCGCACCATGCGCCGAGATTAAGCGTTATTTCGCTTACGTCACTTTCGCTTATTATATCCAAGGTCTGCCATTCGTCAAACTCAAAGTCGCTTTGCAAATCAAGCGTTTCGGAGCCGATAACAACGGTAAGCGCGTTGTTGGAGGACGTTCTGTCGGTACCCGCCTTTTGAGTTGCCTTGGGCTTCGCTATTTTTATCGTGATGGTTTTTCCCGCTTTGATTGCGCTCGGCAAGGTTAGGGTTATAACCTCGCTGCTGTTGTTTCCGCCGGCGCCCGCGAATAGGTAATATGCGTCGTCGTCCGCCTTAAAGCTTGATGTATACGGCCAGTAGCCGCTGTCTGCACTTGTGCTGTTGCGGATGATAAGGCAGTTATAATTGTCGCCGGTTGAGCTCGCCTTTATGCCGCTGTTTCCAACGGCAACGCCGCTCATATTTGAGGTGGTAAAGTCCTTAACAAGAACGTACTCGCTGCCGAATCCGTAACCGGTGATGCCGATAACGGTAATTTCAGCCGTTGCGCTGACCGTTACACTGTTAAAGGTCGCCGTTACGGTAAGGGTTATTACATCGTCCTCCTCCGCGTCAGAGGGGATTGTAACCTTGCCGTCCTCGACTGTCACTCCGTTGTCGCACTCCCACGACCATACGGCTCCGTCGGGTATTATTTCGCCCTCGGTGTCATAAAGAACAGCGGTAAATGCCTCCGTTGTAACTCCCGCCGCCGCGGTTTCCGCGCCACCGCTAAGCGTTATGCTCGCGGGAATTTGAGTGTTCTTTGTAAGGGTATAGTTTTGAGATACATCATCGTCCGAAACAGTAAATCTGTTTTCCGTCGCGAGATACTCTCCAATAGTTGTGACCGCCTTATATGTACCCTCCGTCAAAACCGCGTTTACAACGCCGTTTTCATCGGTTTCAAATGTTGCCGCGTTATACTGCGTCGCACCGGTTCCCGATATTGTAACCTTTATGCCGCTTACCGGAGAACCGTCGGAGGTGTATGCAAGCGACACATTTTTGCCGTACTGTATAACAAGCTGCGGCGGGTTGTCGGAATCAACACCCGACATAAGCGCTACCGCTACCTGTGTTGCCGCTGCACTGAACGCGACCTTTTCGGGGCTTTCAAGCGATTTGATATAATCCGTCACGTCAATGGAAGAGTAATTGTTCGTCGGGAACACTGCTGAGGTGTTCACTCCCTCGTATGTCTTTATCGTTGTTGCGCCAGACGATATTGTCGCATAATCGGAATATGTACTCTCATTCGTCCAATCCGTGCCTATAGCCGATATGGTTATATCGCCGTTTCTGTCCTTGTTGATTTCGTTCGTGTATATTTGAAGCGTCGCCGACTGTATCGCCGATGTGTCAATGCCCGTTAAATCGAATTTCATAAGCGGGTACGCGTTTCCGCTCGAATATGTGTTAAGGTACATATACTCACTGCTTGCCGTGTTCGCCGCTATATTGGCGCTTAGCGTTGAGAAGCCGTCCGTAGTAATCGCGCCCTCGGATATAAGCGCGGTGTCCTCTGCCGTAAATGTTACGGGTGCCGTTACCTCGACCGCCGCGTCACCCCAATCGGCAATCACGTTATAGAACGCCAAAACCGACCAGCCCGTAGCCTTATCCGTAAGCGTAGGAACAAAGTATTTGCCGTAGCAGCAGTCAACGGCTATTGTGCCCGCCATTTCCTCCTCGATAGTGAGTATAACGGTTTTGCCGTCCTCTTGAAGCTCCGCGTCCGTCACGGTGAGCGTTGTGCCCTTGCCGGTATTGCTTGAGGTCATATTGACATTTCCGCCCATTCGCACCGTAAATTCCTCGGTCAAATCACCAAGAGGAATATCGACCTCGCCGTTTGTTATTCCGAGCCGCTTTGTGTCCTCTCTCAGGTACAATCCGTCAGCGCCGACATTTTTAAACGTAAGTGTCAATGTATGCTCGTCTGTAATGTCAACAGTGTCAATTGTCGGGTGCAGATATGTAACGTCTGTTTTGCCGTAGACGCGGTTCAGCGCGACACGCGCCCATTCGTCACCCACGGTCAAATTCGATTTTGCGCTGTTGTGGATAGTGTCGCCCAAATCGAGCGCACCCGTTCCTACAACATATACATTGTCGTACAGCTCCGCGTTTTGACGCTGTATATCCTTTACATAGCTCCATGCGTCATAATAGCCGAGCGATGAGGTGCTGTCCTGCTTCGCGTCATTAATCTGCGTAGTGATTATAGGCGTGTCCTCTCCGAAGAATTCGCGGAACTGCGAGAATATTTCGCCCTGAAGTCTTTCATAATCATAGGCGTAGCTTTCGTTCATTGTGTCGTTGCAGCCCTGGTACCAGAGTATACCCTTAATATCGGTCGAAGGCATATTGTCAAAGCACGCTTTCATTGCGTTTATCAAATACCCGTTGGTTGAGTCTGAGGTGTTTATGCCCTCCGCCCACTGGTATATGTATGTTCCGCCGACCGAGGATTGAACGATACCCACCGGTACGCCCTCCTCCTCGGATATAATACGCGCGAATGACGTTACCGGCGATGTGCGGGTGCCCGTCTTAAAGAAATGTCCCTCGCCCGCCGGATGGCTCATTTGCTGCCAAGTGGTGTCCTCGGCGTATATGATGTGCATATTATCGGTTATCGGGTCGTCGGTGTCGGGTACGAAGCCGTCGGTAATCGCGCCCATATCCGTCATATTCGATTGTCCCGCGGCAACCCATATATCGCCTACGCCGACATTTTTAAATTCCGTAACGCCGCCGTTCGCTTTAAGTGAAATATCGTACATACCCGCGTCAAGCGTAAGCGCCGCGCTGAAATCCCCGTAGGTGTTTACGGTCTGCGCCGTTATCTCCGCAGTTTCGATATTCTCGGCGGTCACCGTAACGAAGTTCGATGCGGACGGATAAATCGGCTCCATCGTGTCCATGCCGTCCCACACCATTACCTTTATATTTTCGTATGCCTCATCGGATGTTACCGTGGTAACGGAGCCGTTTTGCGGAGTAATTGTAACTCCCTTTAATGTCGCGTCATCGTTATAGTCCGCGATGATTATAACAGCGTCTTGCGTGTCGCTGTCAAATATGACGCTTAAGCTGGCCGAATCTATTCTTATGCTGTCGCCGCTATTATCAACCCATCCCGCAAGAGTGATAATGGCTTGGTTGTTCTCGTCACGCTGGTAAATCTGATAATCCGACGGCGCCTCGGTGAGGCTTACGCCGTTTTCGTATGTAAGCGAGTCGTTTACGCCGCCGATATACTCGCCGTCGGCGTAGAGCTTAACGCTTTCCGCGTTCCTTACGCGGTTAAATTCAAACGCGGTTTCATCGGTTCCGACAGAGATTGTGTTCTCATCGGTTTTTAAAAGCTTTCCGAATTTGTTGTACTGCTCCGCCTTAACCGTGACGCTCTGCGTTTCGTCCGCCGTAAGGTAAGCGCGGATTACGGGATTGTTTATCCTCATACCCATTATCACGTCCGGCAGCTCCGTTACAGTCGTTTCGTCCAAGTCGCTCCCGCTGTAGCAGGTCTGTGAGCCGACCACGTTTTGGTGTGTAAACTTCGTCACCTCAACCCCCTCCGCATAAGCCGTAGTCATAAATCCGCAGCAAATAATTGCCGCGGCAGCAATAAATTTTTTCATTATACCATTAACCTTTCTTCCCGTGGATTTGAACCTCGCCCACATCATTTTCACGGTCAAAACAATATAGACGATTGCCGTTGCATTTAATTAATAATTCCATTATATCTCATTCAGCCGTTTTTTTCAATACAATTTGGTGCGGTAAATTTATTAAAAAGTCAGGTTTTTGTATACCTCTATCTTAACCGTAATTAATTTACGCAAAATAAAACTTTAAATCTTGCAATAATTGTGTGGATGTGTTATAATAATTATTGAATAATTTCACGGTATGAAATGAACCACTGTTTAAAAATTAAGGAGTGCATAATATGACAACTGATGAAAAAATAGATTTAATTATATCTGAGATAACAGGTGTGAAATCGGAAATGTCTGATATGAGAACAGACATAACCGGCTTAAAATCGGAAATGACCGATATGAAGTCAAAAATTGATACTCTTGAAAAGCGTCAGGAATCCGTTGAAGCACAGCTGGCA
>JAJBTG010000021.1 GCA_020860985.1 Oscillospiraceae bacterium | reverse complement strand
TGTGTAAGTAAAACAAAAGTTTTTAAAACTTTATTATATTTCTTAGGAGGAAAAAAGTATGAACAAAACAGAATTAATTGCAGCTGTAGCCCAGAAAGCAGAGCTGTCAAAGAAGGACGCGGAAAAGGCGGTAAGCGCTGTAACGGCTGCTATAACCGACGCTCTTTGCGAGGGTGATAAGGTTCAGTTAGTTGGATTTGGTACATTTGAAGTAAGACATAGAGAAGCAAGAACAGGCAAGAACCCGCGCACGGGCGAAGCGATTGAAATCGCAGCATCAAATGTTCAGGCATTTAAGGCAGGAAAAGCATTTAAGGATGTTGTAAATAAGTAATTGAAAAAGGCTGCAACAAATGTTGCAGCCTTTTTAGCGATATGGAGGATTAGAAGAGTGCGTATAGATAAATATTTAAAGGTAACGCGCCTTATAAAGCGCAGGACGATTGCGAATGAGGCGTGCGACCAGGGAAGAATTACCGTAAACGGCAGAGTTGCCAAGGCGTCCTACGATGTTAAGGAAAATGACATTATTGAAATAAAGCTGGGCGAGAGAGTGATTAAGGTACAGGTTGTATCGATTGCGGAGCACGTAATGAAAAACGATGCGTCGTCGCTTTACAAGGTAATAAATTAATATTCTCCGTCATATAATTAAATAAATCAATCGATACGGCAATGAGAGAAAGTTATGTCCCATCCCGCTCGGGGCGGGGAAACGGATTTTTTGCGGGCGTAATAATCTCTTGTCATTCCTTGTTCGGAGATTGTTTAATTATTGTTTGTGCCGGTGCAGGGCGGCGGAATGGAGATTATTATGCAGATTGAGCAAAAAAAGCAAAATCAGCTGCGGGAGCATTCGCTGGTTATGGACAACAGAAGAAAAATCTCGCTTACCGGAGTTGACGAGGTAGAGAGCTTTTCGGAGTCGGCGGTGACGCTTAAAACGTGCATGGGCGGGCTTATTATAAAAGGAAAGTCGCTTACTATAAACAAGCTCAATACCGATACGGGCGAGCTTGATGTAAACGGAGAGGTATCATCCATCCAATACACGGCAAAGAAAAGCGAAAGCCTTTTCTCGGGATTGTTTAAATAAGTCATGACCCATGATGTATGTGTCCTTTTGTGTATGACCGTGTGCGGCGCCGCTCTTTCCATGCTTTTCGACCTTCGCAGAAGCGTGCAAAGAGCGGTCAAGTTGCCGGACTTTGCCGTAATTGCCGCGGATTTGCTGTTTTGGCTTGTTGTATCGGCGGTGGTTATTGCAAGCATATGGGTTCTTAACAGCGGGATTTTGAGAGCCTATGAATTTATCGGTCTTATATTGGGAAGCGTTTTATATTTTGCATTGCTAAGTCCCGCCGTTATATGGCTGTTTACCCATATAACGGAAAATATTTTAAAAATAATTACGTTTATTTTTAAAATACTCTTGACACCGATTAGATTTTTATATAAAATTATATTGGTATACATATTCGGCAACAGAACGGAGAACAAAGAGGAGCCAGAAAGTAATGAACGAATTGAAAGAAACAGCTCTTGATTTTATATCGAGGCATAGGCGCGCTATAAAAATATGGATATTTGTGTTGGTTGTGGGCGGGATGCTTTTCAAAGGAATTATGCAGCAGCCGCAGATTAACGATAACCGAGCGCAAATAGCGCATCTTGAGGAACAGATTGAATATGAACAGACGCGTCAAGCGGAAATCGAGGATTTAAAGGACAAGGTAAATTCCGACGAATATATTGAAAAAATGGCAAGCGAGAAATTAGGTCTTGTTAAAAGCACGGCTAAGATTTTCATAGATGTATCGCAGGAACAGTAAAGAGAGGACTAAAGTATGGTTTCAGTGGGGAATATTATTGAGGGAAAGGTAATAAGCGTAATGCCTTTCGGCGTGTTTGTGGATTTGGGAAATAAGAAGTCGGGACTGGTACATATTTCCGAAATTTCCTCTAAGTATGTAAAGGACATAAATCAGCACGTCAAAAAGGGCGATGTGCTGAAAGTGAAGGTAATTAAGATAGACGATAAGGGAAAAATCAGCTTATCCGTAAAGCAGGCGGAGGAGCCGAAGAAGCCTAAAGACGTAAAGGAACCGCCAAAAGAGAACAAACCCGTGCGTCCGGTTAATATCGATTGGGGCGCAAAGGAGTCGGAAAATTTATCCTTTGAGGACAAGCTTTCAAAATTCAAGCAGGACAGCGATGAAAAAATACAGGCTCTGAGAAGAAGCGCCGATTCCAAACGCTCGGGCGGATACAGCAGAAAGAGCAATCATTCATTTTAATATGGAATTTGGGGGCGGAATATTATTCCGCCCTTTTCACAGTCTGTAAAAATTTAGGAGATAAAATATGGACGGAGTTACGGAGCATATTACATGGCGGAACAGAATATTTCCTTTTTTGGGCGCGGCATTTGTGTTTGTGCTTTGTTTTTGTGTGCTGTATTTCGGGGAAAATGTGGGGCTTAGCGATAACGGCGATTTCCGTCGGATACTCCTTGCGAACAATATGGAATATAAGGACGATACCGACTATTATTATTTGTTCAAGCAGGACTATGTTATGGAGGTCGAGGGAGATACCTTTACCGAGATGCTCAAATCCGTTTGCCAAACAAGTCCGGATGTGGAGGAAATATATACATCGCCGCATTTTGTGCTTATAAAGGTATCTAAGGTTATGAACTTTCTTGCTAATTGCATAACCGGCAATGATGTTACCGATTACAATATAGCATGGCTTGCGGGAATATATATTACTATGCTTTCGGTTGCCGCATGGTGCGTATTCACGTTTTTCCAGGGGTGGCGCAAGCTTATGCAGCTTGCTGTGTTTGCTCTGTTTATATTTATTTTCTGTGATGCCGGCTATCTTTTGTATTTCAATTCGTTTTACGGAGAGCCGCTTCAATATGTAGCGGTGATGCTTCTTATCGCCGTGGGGCTGATGATATACAGGCGCGCCAGTATTCCTAAGGCTGTATGCTTTTATATTGCGCTGTACTTTTTTGCCGGATCAAAGCTTGTCAATATACCCTATGCGATAATAGTAGGCGTTTTGGCGCTGTGCATGACAGCGCTCAGAAAAGACAAGCTTTACAGAATAGGTGTCGCGGTTTCGGCGGCAATCTCAATATGCTTTATAATAAATCTGTATACGGACATTCCCGACTGGATGCAGAAGGACACTACATATCAATCCGTATTTTTCGGACTTGCTAAGGAGAGTGATACTCCCGCCGAGGACTTAGAGGAATTGGGAGTGAACGAGAAATATATTTCCCTTGTGAATACGCACGCGTATATGGATGAGGGGGAATATCTGATTGATATAGAAACATCGGAATTTGAAAGAGATTTTTACGACAAGGTTTCCAAATCGGATATATTGTTTTTCTATTTGAGACATCCGGCAAGACTGTTCAAAAAGCTGTGCCTTTCCATTGAAAGCTCGGCTTATATACGTCCGCCAAATGTGGGTAATTCGTCCGAGCAGATAATGGAAATGACAAATCGCTTCAGCCTGTGGAGCAATATAAGGATATTTCTTAAATTCCTATATCAGCCGATTGTGATATTTGCCGTAATCGCGCTTATTACGATATATGTTATCATTATAAATATATATACTATACTTAGGCGGGGGGAGGATATAAGGCGGCGAATATATATGATATGCGCGTGTGACGTGCTGCTTATAGGATTATGGATAAATCTCATTCTGCCGATTGTATGCAACGGCGAGGCGGATCTTGCCAAGCATATGTTTCTTTTCATTAACTATATAGATATACTTTTTGCGGTGCTGATTATCGGTATGTTTAATATGACACGCGAAAATGTAATAATATCCTCCGTTATCGTGGCATCTCTTACGGCGGTATTCTATATATCGCCTCCGAAGGAAACGGTGGAGTTTGGAACATACAACGGAAAATCGCTTAAATGGGAGATAGTAGAGGTTCTCAATGACAACAGCCTTATCCTTATCACAAAGGATAAGCTGGACGAACGGCGGTTTGACGGCAGCAATAATATGTGGGAAACAAGCGAGCTGCGGACGTGGCTGAATACGGATTTTCTGCTTGAATTTACCGATGAGGAAAGGTCGCGTATAATGCCCGTAACCAACGAGGTACTCCTCGCATATAACGATAAGGGTTTGTCTGTCGCGGGCAACCACACGCATTACTGGAATTTCATGCGCAATATGGTAAGCGATCTGTCAAAAACCGCGTATCACTATTATCTTGAGGACTATGTATATATTCCAACCCTCGATATGCTCAGCAAATTAAATCCGGGCAATTCATACTGGGTACTTTGCCCGTATGCGGGAAATGATAAAATGGAACGATACATGAAGTATGACGGATTTATTCTTCATACAAATGTCGACAATGTAAAGGGTGTAAGAGCGGTTATAAAATATGATAACAGTACGGTTAATCTGCTTGAATAACCGCGGTAAGGAGAATTATGAATAACAGAAATTTAACAATGCTGACGGATTTTTATGAGTTTACCATGACAAACGGCTTCTTTACAAAGGGCATCGGCGATGAAACGGTTTATTTCGATATGTTCTTCAGAAAGGTACCGGACGGCGGCGGATTCGCCATTATGGCGGGAGTTGAGCAGGTAATAGAATATATAAAAAATCTGGAATTTACATCTGAGGATATTGAATATTTAAGGAGCAAGAAAATATTTAACGAGGATTTTCTTAAATATTTGTCGGGCTTTAGGTTTAAATGTGACATATGGGCGATACCGGAGGGAACCCCCATATTTCCCGGAGAGCCTATTTTGACGGTAAGGGGTCCGGCTATTCAAGCACAGCTTATTGAAACGATGGTGCTTCTTACAATAAATTACCAGAGCCTTGTAGCGACAAAGGCGAACAGAATAGTCCGCGCCGCAAAGGGCAGACCCGTCATGGAATTCGGCTCGCGTAGGGCGCAGGGCGGCGACGCGGCTATATTGGGAGCGCGAGCGGCGTATCTGGGCGGATGCGCGGGAACCGCTTGCGCTGCCTCCGATGAAATTTACGGGGTTCCCGCGATGGGAACAATGGCGCACAGCTGGATACAGATGTTTGATACGGAGTATGAGGCGTTTAAGGCTTACGCGGAAAATTATCCGTCCTCATCTACGTTTTTGGTAGACACATATAATGTTCTCAAATCCGGGGTGCCTAATGTAATCCGAGTGGCTGACGAGGTTCTAAAGCCTATGGGATGCCGTCCGGCGGGGATAAGAATCGACTCCGGCGATATAACCTATTTGTCGAAAAAATGCCGTAAATTGCTTGACGACGCGGGTTATCCGGATTGCAAGATTGTGGTTTCCAATTCGCTTGACGAATATATTATACGCGATATGCTGCTTCAGGGCGCTCAAATAGATATGTTCGGCGTGGGAGAAAGACTTATAACCTCGCGCTCTGAACCGGTTTTCGGAGGCGTTTATAAATTGGCGGGAATAGAACGCGGCGGCAAAATTATACCAAAAATTAAGATAAGCGAAAATGTTACAAAGATTACAACTCCGGGATTTAAGCAGGTTTACCGTTTATATTCAAGAAAGGATTCGGCGGCTATTGCAGACGTTATAACCTTGCATGACGAGGTTATAGATAATACGACAAGCTACAGACTTTTTGACCCCGAGCATACATGGAAGCACAAGAGTGTAAGCGATTTTTATATGCGGCCTCTTCTTAAGCCGATATTCCGAGCGGGTGAATGCGTTTATGAAACGCCGCCGCTTGAAGTTTTGCGCGAATATTGCAAAATGGAAGTTGACGGACTTTGGGACGAGGTAAAGCGATTTGAAAATCCACATACCTATTATGTGGACTTATCCGAAAAGCTTTGGAATCTCAAACACAGTATACTTGAGGACTATCAAATATAGAGGGAAATACAATGCAGACAAAAATATTTACAGAGGAAAATATTGAAGAAGCGGGTGAAATAATCAGGAACGGCGGACTTGTCGCGTTCCCGACCGAAACTGTGTACGGACTGGGAGCGTCGGCGTTTAATCCGGACGCGGCGTCGAAAATATATGAGGCAAAGGGCAGACCGTCCGATAATCCGCTTATAGTCCATATTTCGGATAAGGCGCTGATAGGGAAGCTTGCGCTTGAAATTACTTCGAGGGCGAAGAAATTAATAGACAGCTTTATGCCCGGTCCGTTTACAATTATTCTGAAAAAAAGCGACAATATCCCCGACGCTGTCACAGCGGGACTGGACACCGTAGGAATACGCCTGCCGAGTAATGAAACGGCGGTCAGATTTATAGCCGCGGCGGGAGTTCCCATAGCCGCTCCGAGCGCGAATATTTCTGGTAAACCGAGCCCCACAAGGGTCGATCATGTTATACAGGATATGTCGGGGAAAATCGACGGAATAATCGACGGCGGCGAATGCAGCGTAGGAGTTGAATCAACGATAATCGACGCTTCGGGAGAAAGACCGGTATTGCTCCGACCGGGAGGAATAACACTTGAAATGCTGAGGGAGATTGTACCCGAAACAATGCCCGACGAGCATATTTTTAAATCCGTTTCGGCTGACGAACGTCCGCTTTGTCCGGGAATGAAGTACAAGCACTACGCGCCAAACGCGGAGGTCATTGTTGTAGAGGGAGAAAAGGATGCCGTTCAAGCCAAAATAAGAGCCTTACTTAAGGAAAACCGCGGCAGGATAACGGGTGTGCTTACGATGTATGGCAGTGCCTATGATGAGGCGGTAATTCTTTCTGCGGGCGACAGTGATCGCTCCTATGCGAAAAAGCTTTTTGCCGCACTGCGTGAATTTGACGCTCTCGGCGTTGAGCTTGTATTCGCGGAATTTTGCGAAAAGGACGGCTACGGAGCGGCGGTTAAAAACAGGCTTTACAAGTCGGCGGGAAACAATGTAATTCATGTATGATATGAGGTGATAGGAATGAATATATTATTTGTGTGCACGGGAAATACCTGCCGCAGTCCTATGGCGGCGGCTATAATGGATAAAATTGCGGCGGAAAATGACCTGGATGTGTTTATCGAATCGGCGGGGATTTTCGCTGCCGACGGCGAAAAGGCGAGCGATAACGCGGTTGAAGCCTTAAAAAAATTCGATATAGATTTATCCGGACACAGAACCCAACCCGTAACCGAGGATTTGTTGAAGCAGTCCGACGTTATCCTTACCATGACCGAGGGACATAAGGCTTTGCTTGAGCAGCTTGCGCCGGGTAAGGTATTTACTCTGCTCGAATATGCGGGTTCGTCGGGCGACATATCCGATCCCTACGGCGGCGACTTGGAGGAATACGAAGAAACCGCGTCGGAAATTTACGACGCTCTTGTGGACGTCGCGGAAAAGCTTCCGATAGTATCGGAAAAATCGGAGAATTAAATATGGAAATCACAAGGATGACAGCGGAGGATGCTCACGAGCTTGCGGAGCTTGACAAAAAATGCTTTGCAATTCCGTGGTCGGAGAAATCGTTTGCCGACGAAGCGGAAAATTCACTTGCGATTTATTTTGTCGCACGTGAAAACGGAGCGCCCATAGGCTACGCGGGATTCTGGACAGTGTCCGGAGAGGGCGATATAACAAACAAAGCGGTTTTGCCGAAGTACAGACGGTAGGGAATCGGCAGCGCACTGCTCGAAATAATAATAAAAAAGGCGCGCCAATCAGAGCTTTCCCTTATTACGATGGTGGTCAGGAAAAGCTATTTTGG
>JAJBTG010000228.1 GCA_020860985.1 Oscillospiraceae bacterium | reverse complement strand
GCAAAGGAGGAAGCAAAGAGGGGGCCAGAGGCGGAAGGGGATGAGCTTTGCGAAGCGGCTGACGAAATAAGAGAAAAACTATGCGGAGCGTCCTTCGACACCTGCACCATTCTTAACGGAAAAAGCGGACGCTGCGGAGAGGACTGCAAGTATTGTGCGCAGTCCGCTCACCATTGCACCGGCATCGAGGAATACCCCCTGCTCACCGCGGATGAAATTACAGAAAGCAGACTTGCCAACGCAAGGTTGGGAGTAAAGCGGGTCAGCGTCGTTACTTCGGGATTACGGCTCAGCGACAGCGAGGTAGACATTCTCTGCGACGCGTATTCAAGGCTTAAAAAGCAAACGGAGCTTGAGCTTTGTACGTCAAACGGACTGCTTACATACGAACAGTTTGTACGTCTGCGCAGGGCGGGCGTAAGTACGGTACATAACAATCTTGAAACCTCGCGCCGCTACTTTCCGTCGATATGCACCACCCATACATATGAAGATAAAATCAACACAATCAACGCGGCAAAGCGCGCCGGAATGAATATTTGCAGCGGCGGAATAATCGGAATAGGAGAAAACGTGGAGGACAGAATAGACCTGGCGTTTGAGCTTTGTGCGCTTGGGGTTAAATCCATTCCGATAAATGTTCTTATCGCAACCAAGGGTACCGCGCTTGAAAATCTTCCTCCCCTTTCGGATGAGGAGGTTATCCGCACAGCCGCCATATTCAGATTTATAAATCCCAAAGCCTATATACGTCTTGCCGGCGGCAGAAAGCTTCTCTCGGATAACGGCAGAAAGGCGTTTAGGTCGGGATTGAACGCTTCACTTGTCGGAAATATGCTTACCTCCGTCGGAAGCAGCATTGACGAGGATTTCAAAATGATTGATGAATTGGGATTTAAGATGTAATCGCAAAGTCGTACAAATCCCTATTTCCCAAAATTGATATTAATCGAGGTTGGTATCTCGAGCAGAAAATAATAAAGCAGACAAAACCGCAATGGTTTTGTCTGCAGTCTTTAAAGAGGGGCATATGCCCCTCTTTACATATTTATCTCTTTTTAATGTTCCGCCGCCGCTTCAAGAATTTGTGCGTATGCCCAGTGGCTCGGCGACAAGTCGCTGAACGGATTTTCCTCAACGCTGAAATCATCCCTTCCAAGTGCGCGGTTCAGCATCGTAACCGCCTCGGCGCGCGTGATTGTGCCGTCGGGAACAAACGCTCCGGAGGTATATCCCGATACATAACCCTTATCGCTCATCGCGTTTATATATCCCCTCGCCCAAAAGCTCTCTGACACATCGGTAAATTTCGACTCTCCGTCAATCGGTTCAACTCCGAGATAATTACATAAAATGACGCAGAACTCCGCGCGCGTTATATTGTTTTCCGGCTTAAAGACCGTTCCGCCGTAGCCGGAAATATATTCGTTTTCCGCCATAAAATTAACGTAATTCGCGTACCACGCGTTTTTCGAAACATCTTCAAAGACATTCTCGTATTCCGCTGTTTCGTCAATGCCCGCTATTTTTGAAATTATCGTAGCCGCCTCGGCTCTTGTTATATTGCCGTCGGGTTTGAATGTGCCGTCCTCATAGCCGGAAATATACGGCGTGTGATTTGCCGACTTATCCGCCGCCGACAAATGAATAATGCTAAGCGAATTTGCGGGCGCGTTATATGTAAAGCTGTCAGCCGCGTTCGTTATTTCTTCCTCGACCGGTACAATCGAGTTCTTATTTTCAAGGCTGTTTTCAAGGGCGGTATCGCCGGACATAACAGTAACTTTAGCCTCGGAGCTTGTTACGCTCATACCGTCTATATTTATGCCAGTATCAACGGCGCTGTCCATTGTATTTACAAGCTTTACAATAACCTCGCCCGATTCCTCGTCATAAACGCTCGACGCGTATACGGGACCGTATTCCTTAGGCTTTACATATGAGCAAATAAACTCGCCGTTCATATACGCCTTTATCTCATAATCCGTAACCTCAACCCTTATATCGTACCACTCGTCATCCTCGATATGCATACTGCCCACATAGGACTGCTCCGCCACATTTCCGGTTTCCGCGCTCACACCGTCAACAATATGCTGTACCTTTGCCGTTGTGTTGCTCCAACCGCCTATGTTTACGCGGTAGTAATTCAGCGCGTCCTCCGCCGCGACGCCAATCTGGAATCCCTCGCCGCCGGCGGTCTTTTTCGCTTTTAGTGACAGCGTGTAATTATTCATATCGGGACTTGCGTAAAAGCACACACAGCCGGTTTGATCGGAGGTTTGAACAATGGATCCGTCCTCATTTATCGACCATTCGCCGTTTGAGGTTTCAAAGCCCTGCTCCTCCAAAGAAGCGGAGCTGTCAAGCTCGATTTTATACTCGCTGTCAGCCGTTTCAACAGTAATATCGCTAAATTCATTATGTGTTCCCCATGACGCTACGGCAAAGCCGCCATGGAAGGCATCGTCCTTTTCAATGCCGTTCAATTCCACCTCGGTCGAAAGCGAATAATCACCACGATTATTTGAGAACAGCGACTGAACGTAATAATTCGGCGTAAGCATATAATCGTCGTTCGTGAACCAAATCATATTTGCCGCGGACCACTGCACATTGCCGTACTTCGCGAACATCGGCGCGTAGCTTGCCATACGCACCACGTCCGCGTTGCGCTCAAGTCCCGTCATATACGCCGCCTCGGAGAGCGCGTTGTACCAGGTGTTGCCCTTTGACGCGTACTCGCCCAGGAACACCTTTGTATTCGTGTCGCGGCGATAGCTGTCGTAACGGTAAACGTGCTGTCTGAACCAGTCCTCCGTTTCATAGTAATGCTCGTCCATAAGGTCGGCTAATTCCGTATTTTCGTTCGCCCAGTTCCACGCAAGGTCGTTTGAGGTTCCGCTTGACGCGGTGCCGGACGTTGTTATAAGATTAATGTCGGGATACTGCTCATGTATCTGCTTTGCAAATTCCGCGTAGCGCTCAAAATAAATCTCGTCGTACTGCTCGTTTCCGATACCGATATATTTTAAATTAAACGGCTCCTTGTGTCCCATTTCGATACGCTTTTGAACCCATTCGTTACTTGTGTCGGTGCCGTTCGCAAACGCGATTAAGTCAAGCGCGTCGTCTATATACGGCTGCAAATCGTCCATGGGAACAAGATATTCCTCATCCTGAGAGCTGCCGCTCCTTACCTGGCATGCCATACCGCAGTTCAAAATAGGTACGGGCTCCATACCCAAATCCTCGCACATTTGGAAATATTCGTAAAATCCGAGTCCGTAGGTCATCATATACGGCTCGGTCGCGGACGGGTTCCAAATGTTTATCATTTCCTTACGCTCGGAAACATCGCCGATTGTGTCCTTCCAATTCCACGCCGTTTCCATAGTCTGTCCCTCAACGGCGCAGCCGCCCGGGAAACGCAAAAACGACGGGTGCATTTCCTCCAATGCCTCCATTAAATCCTTGCGAAGTCCGTGTCCCTTGTAGGTATCCTCGGGAATAAGCGAAATCATATCGACGTCCGCGCTGTCTGCGGTATTTTTCACAACCAATTCAGCCACAGACGATGTTTCGGTAGGCGTGATTTCAGCCTCTGCCTTTTGCCAGCCGTCACCCTCGCTTTTAACGCTTACCTCCGCGCCGCCGACGGTAACGGGAAATTCGCCCGCGCCGTTGACGTACATTGAGAAATTATACTTTTCTCCCGCGGTTACGCTCATTCCCTGAAAGCCGTCGTTTGTAACGGACGCGCCCGCGCCCAGCGTAATATATGTCGGATTGTTTTCGTGTATCGGATTTTCGGTGTTCACGCTGACATCGCCGTCCGTTTCCCACGAATATAAATGCTCGTTATCCTCAATCTCAAACGAGCGGTTCTGAACAAGCTCTGCGTACAATCCGCCGTCCGCGGCGCTGTTGATGTCCTCAAAGAACAAGCCCCACATTATATCGGAAATATCCTTACCGCGGTCGGACGCGTCGATATTTACGGTATACGGAGTTTCATTTTTGCCTGTGACATAGAGCGTGTACTCACGCGACACATCGCCGATATTCGCCGTAATCGTAACGGTTTCGGCGGTTTCGTTATGCTTTACCTCGCCCGTTTCGGTGTCTATCAGACCGAGATTATCCTTTTCCGCCCATATCAAAGCGTCATATTGGGGCAGGTCGATTTTATCGCCCGTGACAATTTGCTCATTTTCGATTGAATATGTGTCAAGAAGTATTTCGGGATTTATCTCGCCCTCCGACATTACCGCGCAAACCTCGTCGCGGTCAAGCGCGCTGTCATATATGCGGAAGTCGTCCACTGCCGCCGCAAGGTACGCGTCACCATCATAATGGGATTTACCTATGTAATTAAGCTCGTCCTTTACCTGGGAAAGATTTTGAATTCCCGATTTCGACTGCACAAGCAAGCCGTTTCTGTAATATGACACCGTGCCGTTATCGACGGTTACGGCGTAATGTACCCAGTCCCTGACGGTTTCCTGCGCGCAGTCCATAGTGTCGGTCACGGACGGAGATTTTATTTCAACCCTTGCCGCGCCACCGCTGTAGGGCGCAAAGAAAAAGTTGTTGTTTGAGTCGGTTCCCAGGTCAAATACTCTGCCCCAGGTTGTGAATTTGGTGATATTTACCCATGCGGTAATCGTCATACTGTCGGATATTATATCGGACGGCAGCAGCGCGTAGCCGTCAACGCCGTCAAGCAAGAGCGCCTTGCCGATATTTCCGTCCTCCGTGACGCTTGCGCCGCCGTAAAGCGTCAGCGCGTTTTCACCGTTCTCGTCCGCAAGCTCGGCTTCGCCGTCAAATGTGTAGCGCAAAACAGGCTCCGGCATATCCTGCGCCGCATAGCCGATTGCGGGCAGTGACGCAAACGCTGTTACAGCCGCCGTTATCGCGGAAATTAATCTTTTTTTCATTGTTTTTCCTCTCCTTTATGGTAAGTTTTTTATATACCTAACTAATCCCTCATCCGTCGGCTTCGCCGACACCTTCCCCTTAGGGGAAGGCTAACCCCTCAGTCAGCTACGCTGACAGCTCTTTGGCTACGGCTACGAGCCTATGACTCTACGCCTACGATTTGCGTTGCAAATCGTTCACCTCGTAGGGGAGCCTTTCGGGTCGCCCTTGCGCCGACCCCTACGGAGTGAGGGTAATTTATCGCCCTCGACGCCGACCCCTACGATGCGTTCTTGCCGGCACGCCATATACATTCCGTTACATACTGTTCCAGCGCCGTCCAATCCTCTGTTCTGCCCTCCTTTATGGCGAGGTCGATTTCCGATACGCGGCGCACCATCCATTCGAGAGAATCCTCGCTGAACCCGTTTGCGCCTTCTATATACTTCCTTGCGATAAACGGTGAAACTCCCAACTCCGACGCAATCTCATTCTGCGGCGCGCCTCGCATGAGCTTCGCGTGCAGCATCTTCTCGAAATTTGAAAACATCAGGTACATCAGAGTAAACGCGTTCTCGCGGACAGTTTTTAAATCCGTCAAGGTGGACATTGCTTTCTGCGTATTCTCCGCCATAATCGCGTCCGTAAGCTCAAACACAATCACCTGCATTGACTTTGACACTACGCGGTCAATATCGCTTTTATAAATCTCCTCATCGCAAAACATCAAAAGCTTCTGCAATTCGTTATTGAGATTATTAAGTCCCGGGTCGCACCGACTAATCAAATAATACGCGGAATCCTTTGAAATTTTCTTTTTCGCATCAAGACATTGCTTGACTACCCATGTAACCAAGTCTGCCTCGCTCAAATAATTAAACTCAACTACCGTTCCCACCTTTGAAACCGCCTTATAAAGCGCGCTTCGCTTATCCACACTTGCTTCATCAAACACTACCACGGTATCGTCTTATATACGCTTAAGCTTCTCCGTCCAAAACTCGTTTAATTCATAGGTCGAATGAGCGTCCTCCTTAGCCTTTTTGAGCTTGAAAATCCCGCTGTCCTTGATTAAAATCATTTTTCTGTCGGTCATCATCGGAAAGCTTTCCCATGCGTCGTCATAATCCGAAAATGGGAGCGCGCTTCCCTCCAGCCTTATATGGTTAAATTCGGGAAAACCGCCGTCGGGTATCTGTTCAATTATTCTGTTTGTGTAAATTTCCTTTAAATACGTTTCCTCGCCGTAGAGCAACTTCAGCGGCTTTAACGTCTTTTCCTTTAGCTGCCGTTTTAATTCAAGCAGCGAATTATTCTTTTTTGCCATCTCTATCTCCTGTAGCTATCTACTCTCTTTATTCCTCTCATATCCGCCGTTATCTTAATATCACCGTTTTTATCGGTTCTTAAAACCCTTATCCCGTCAAGCCTTTCAAGCACATCCTCATCGGGTAAATCGTACGCATTGTTCTCCCCTACGCTTATCACCGCGTATTCCGGCGACACCGCCTCAAGCCATTCCGTGCTTGTTGAGGTATCCGAGCCGTGGTGCGCGACCTTTAAAACGTCGCAATCAAAAGCCTTATTTTCCGCCGCAAGATTTCTCTCCGCGAATGAGGACATATCCCCGGTGAATAAGCAGCTAAACTCTCCATACTCAACATTATACAGCAACGATGTGTCGTTTTCATCATCGCTTATCAATGCGGTTTTCGCTGTCGGAACCGTAATGCTCACTGTAAGTCCGTTATCAAACAATACCCTTGTATCCTCGCTTATATAATATATTTTTGTGTTGTTCGCAGCGGCAGCCTCTTCAATTGCCTTTCGATATTTGTTCTCCGGCATTACGTCCGGCATGAACACATTTCTCACACGCAGATTTTCAATCGTGGCGATTATCCCCTCGATATGGTCCTTGTGGTAATGACTTACAAATGCCGCTTCGATTTTAACTATACCCTGTGTTTCAAGATACGGAACAAATACCTTTTCACCTATATTATATGTAGAATATTCGCTCCCGCCTCCTCCGTCAATCAAAATGCTTCCCCGATAGGGAACGTCGATTATAGCACCGTCGCCCTGACCGACATTTACAAACGTGACCTCGACGGTATTAAGCCGCATTATCTGCGACGCTATAACGGAGCTGAACAACGCAGCTGAAACAAACAGCGCATAGCTGAAATACTTTTTCTTTTTGTGCATATAAAATCCCGCCGCCGCGACAGCCAACGCATATGCGGCTATAAAAACAAGGCTCGGTCGGGGCAATATTATATAGGAAGAAATTAATTTATCCATTAGCCGCGGAACATACATTATTATATACGTCATCACGGTCATAAACCCGCTTGCAAGCGGCGCACAGCCGAAAATCGAGGTAAGGACAAATACTATCGGGAACGATAATATTATACCCAATACCGGCGGTATAAATATTATTGTCGCAATTACAGAGTAAAGCGAAACACCTCCGAAAAAGTATGCACCCAGAGGCAGAGTCCCGATTGTAAATATTAACCCCATGGTCAATCCGTTTCTTACATACGCATTGCCGCTTAGCATTCCGTACACCGGTTTATAAAAATATCTTATCAGCGCGGACGCGCATACGGAAATTACAAAGCCTCCGTCGAACAAGATTAACGGATTTGAAAATCCTATAATCATGATTGTAAGCGACATCATATCCGAGAACACCGCGTAGCCATACCGCCGTTTCCAAAAAATCATCAATATCGATAAAATTGTTACTCTTAAAAATACCGGACGATAGCTGTTTATAACCGCGTACAAAATAAGCAGCGCAATCAACGCCCAATCCCTGTACTTCTTTCCTATAAATCCCGCCGTAAGTCCGATTACGGCGGTAATAAGCATAACATGAAGATA
>JAJBTG010000157.1:329-8009 GCA_020860985.1 Oscillospiraceae bacterium | reverse complement strand
CATTCATGCTGCCCATGCGATAGCCGACTAAATCCATTGCCGCATATGAAAATCCGTATTCTTTGAATTTACACGTTATCATTTCACGGTTTTTAATTATCATTTCAAAATCCTCCGGCATTACCTCTATCCGCGCAATGTCGCCGTGAATGCGCACACGCATTTGGCGCAATCCAAGAGATTTCAAAAGCGACTCCGCTTTGTCAACGCTGTCAAGCTTTTCGGGCGTTATCTTTTCGCCGTATGCAAACCGCGACGACAGACACGCAAACGCGGGCTTATCCCATGTATGAAGTCCATGCTGCCTTGAAATTTCTCTGGTTTCGTTTTTTGTAAATCCTACTTCTCGCAGAGTACTTTTAATTCCCATCTCGGCAACGGCGGCAAGTCCCGGGCGGTAATCGCCGTTATCATCGAGGTTCGAGCCTTCGGCAACCTCTGCAATGCCGCTTTCCGCAGCGATACGCTTTATCTCCGTTAGCAATTTCTTTTTGCAAATATAGCATCTGTTCGGGGGATTTTCCGAAAATCCGTCTATTTCAAGCTCGTTTATATCGCAAACGATGTGGCGGATATTATTCTTTCTGCAAAATTCAATGGACTCGTTAAGCTCATTCCTCGGGAACATATGAGAATTTGCAGTCACCGCGACCACCTTATCCGAAAGCGCGTCATGAGCGGCTTTTAGCAAAAACGCAGAATCCGCGCCGCCCGAAAATGCCACGGCTACACTCCCGAAGGATTTCAAATATTCCTTTAGCTTCTCATATTTATCATTCATAATTTTGTCCTCTCATTCGTCCAAACCGATATGATTTATCATACTTGCCAAATATCCCGCACCGAAGCCGTTGTCGATATTTACAACGCTTACGCCGCTCGCGCAGGAATTAAGCATTGACAGGAGCGCCGCCAAGCCGCCGAACGCCGCGCCGTAGCCGACGCTTGTCGGAACGGCGATAACCGGGCAATCGGCAAGTCCGCCGATAACGCTTGCAAGCGCGCCCTCCATTCCGGCGATAGCCACAATCACACGCGCCGTCATAATATCCTCGCTGTGATAGAGCAGGCGATGTATTCCCGCAACGCCGACGTCGTAAAGACGAACAACATTATTGCCAAACACCTCCGCCGTAATTGCAGCTTCCTCCGCGACCGGCATATCGCTTGTTCCGCCCGTTGCGATAACTATCTTGCCCGCGCGCTTCTCGGGGATTTTACCTATTATTCCGATGCGTCCCGTATCGCGGTAATCAAGCGAAATTTCTTTATTTACCTCCGCGGCTTTTTCCGCGTCAAGGCGGGTTATGAGTATCGTTTCTTGACCGTACGCCGCAAGAGAATGCGCTATACCGACTATCTGCTCCGCCGTCTTTCCCGCTCCGTATATGACCTCCGCAATGCCTTGCCTTACGGCACGGTGATAGTCGGGCTTTGCATAGCCCAAATCCTCAAACGGCTGTGTTTTCAGCTTCAATTCGGCGGCTTCGGAAGTTATCTCGCCGCTTGCTACCTTTTTTAAAATCTCCTTTATATCGCTCATATAAGCCGCCGCCCTTTCATTTCAGAACATCTGTATCGCTCACCCCGACTGTCCTACATATTTTATCATATTTCACGTTAAATGTCCAATACTTATGAAAAACAGACCAATATATTTCCCACCGGTCGCTAAAAAAATGAATTTCGCGTTTCCGCGAAATTCATTTTTATCGGATTTGTTAATTTATTTCATCAAATACTCGTCAACCGCTTCAGCCGCTTCTCTGCCCTCACGGATTGCCCATACTACAAGGCTCTGACCTCTGCGGCAGTCACCCGTGGCAAACACGCCGTGCAAGCTTGTTTTATGGTCGTTCTCCGAAGCGGCGATATTGCTTCTCATATCCGTAGCAAGAGTAAGCTGCTTTACAAGTCCCTGCTCCGGACCTAAGAATCCCATAGCGATAAGCACAAGCTCACACTCACGAATCTTCTCCGTTCCGGGTACCGGCACCGGTTTTCCGGTTGACCAATCAACCTCCACGGTATGAACCGCCCTAACCTGACCCATATCGTCACCATCGATTTTAGTGACGGTTGTTTGATACTCTCTCGGATCCTTGCCGAACAGCTCAATTGCCTCCTCTTGACCGTAATCGGTCTTTTTAATTCTCGGCCATTCGGGCCACGGATTGTTGTCTGCTCTTGTTTCAGGAAGCTCGCCCATGATTTCAAGCTGCGTGACGCTCTTGCAGCCATGTCTGATGGATGTTCCCACGCAGTCCGTACCTGTATCTCCGCCGCCTACTACAATAACATTTTTGCACTCGGCATTGATATACATTCTATCCTCAAGATTTGAATCAAGCAGACTCTTTGTATTCGCCTTCAAAAAATCCACCGCGTAATGAACGCCCTTTAAATCGGCTCCCTCAACCTGAAGCAATCTCGGGGACGTAGAACCCGTGCAAAGCACTACAGCGTCAAATTCGTTTACAAGTTTTACCGCCGGATAATTCTTTCCTATCTCGGTATTCAGCTTGAAAACAACGCCCTCCTTTTGCATTAAATCAACGCGGCGCTCAACAACCTTTTTGTCAAGCTTCATGTTAGGAATACCGTACATCAGAAGTCCGCCCGCGCGGTCCGCGCGTTCAAACACGGTCACACGGTGTCCCATCTGACTAAGCTGGTCGGCGCAGGCAAGACCCGCGGGTCCCGAGCCTACTACCGCGACGCGCTTTTCCGTCGATTTTTGAGGAAGCCTCGGCTTAACCTTGCCCTCCGCGAACATTGTATCTATAATATGGCACTCGATATTTTTAATTGTAACCGCCGGGTCATGCATACCAAGCGTGCATGAGCCCTCGCATAGCGCCGGACATACTCTTCCGGTAAATTCCGGAAAGCTGTTGGTAAGCGATAAACGTCTGTATGCCTCGTCGATATTTCCCCGGTACACAAGATCGTTCCATTCGGGAATCAGATTATTGAGCGGACAGCCCATCGAGGTTCTGCCTATCATCTTGCCGGTATGACAGAACGGTACACCGCAATCCATACAGCGCGCGCCCTGTAACTGAAGCTTCGCCAAGTCATAGTGGGTGTGAAATTCATCCCAATCTTTCATTCTCTCCTTTGGAGGTCTGTCCTCGGGAAGCTGTCGGTTATATTCTAAAAATCCTGTGGGTTTTCCCATTTTCTTATCCTCCTTATGCATCCTCTACCTTTTTGCCCGTAACATTTTCAAACGCTATAAGCAGCGCTTCATCTCTGTCGGTTCCTTTTTCAAGCTCTTCCTCAAGAACGGTTATGACCTTTTTGTAATCATTGGGGATTACCTTTACAAACATATCCTTTTCACTGTCGAAATTATCAAGGATTGCCTGAGCAACGTCACTGTCCGTATTTAAAATATGCTTTTCAAGCATCTCTTTAAGCTTTTGAGCATCCTTATCGGTCATTTCCTCAAGAGCAACCATGCCCTTGTTACAGTTCTTTTCCAACTCGCCGCTCTTATTGTAAACATACGCTACGCCGCCCGACATTCCCGCGGCAAAGTTTCTGCCAGTTTCGCCGATTACTGCAACGCATCCGCCCGTCATATACTCACAGCCGTGGTCGCCTATACCCTCGACAACAGCCGTCATGCCCGAATTTCTTACGCAGAAGCGCTCACCCGCGATACCTCTGATATATGCCTCGCCCTTAATAGCTCCGTAGAACGCGACGTTGCCGATTATAACATTTTCGCTCGGGTTAAACTGTGCCTCCGACGGAGGTACTACAATAATCTTTCCTCCCGACAATCCCTTTCCGATGTAGTCGTTGCTGTCGCCCTCGAGCTTCATCGTAACGCCCGGGGCAAGGAACGCACCGAAGCTCTGTCCCGCACTTCCTACAAAGCTCAGCTTTATGCTGTCCTCGGGAAGTCCTTCCTCCCCGTGCGCGCGGGCAATCTCCGATGAAAGAATGGTACCCGTTACACGGTTTATATTCGTTATTTCAAGACGCGCTTCTATTTTCTTGCCGTCCTTTATTGCCGGCTCGCAGAGCTTGAGCAACGTGTTCATATCAAGCGTCTTATAAAGCTCGTGATCCTGCATTACATTGTGGTATCTCTCGTAATCGTTGGAGCAGATTTTCGGCTGATAGAGCAATGATGACAAATCAACCTCTTTAGCCTTCCAATTATCCTCTATATGCTTCTGGCTTAGTCTTACAACATGACCGATCATTTCGTCAACCGTTCTCACGCCGATTTTCGCCATCCATTCACGCAAATCCTGCGCGATAAATTTCATGAAATTCTCCACGTATTCCGGCTTGCCGCAGAAACGCTTTCTCAGCTTCGGATTCTGCGTTGCAACACCTACGGGACAGGTGTCAAGATTACAAACACGCATCATTACGCAGCCGATTGCAATCAGCGGACCCGTTGCAAATCCGAATTCCTCCGCTCCCAAAAGCGCCGCGACCGCAACGTCGCGTCCCGTTAAGAGCTTACCGTCGGTTTCTATAACAACTCTGTTGCGGAGATTATTCATCAAAAGCACCTGATGCGTTTCCGCAACTCCAAGCTCCCACGGAAGTCCCGCGTGGCGCACGATTGTTTTCGGAGCCGCGCCCGTACCTCCGTCATAGCCGGATACGAGAATTACGTCCGCTCTGCCCTTTGCAACGCCGACCGCGATTGTTCCTACGCCGGCTTCCGATACGAGCTTGACTGTAACTCGCGCGTCGCGGTTCGCATTCTTGAGGTCATGAATAAGCTGTGCCAAATCCTCGATTGAATATATATCATGGTGCGGCGGAGGCGAGATAAGTCCGACACCCGGGGTTGAATGTCTTGCCTTGGCAATCCACGGATATACCTTTCCGCCCGGAAGATGTCCGCCCTCGCCGGGCTTTGCGCCCTGCGCCATCTTAATTTGAATTTCCTTTGCGTTCTGCAAATAGTATATATGAACTCCGAATCGACCGGATGCGACCTGCTTTATCGCGCTCGAACGGCTGTCGCCGTTCTCGTCGAGAATATATCTTTCGGGGTTTTCGCCGCCCTCACCGCTGTTGGACTTTCCGCCGAGTCTGTTCATCGCTATCGCCAGACACTCGTGCGCCTCCTGCGAAATCGAACCGTAGGACATAGCGCCGGTTTTAAAACGCTTTACAATGCTTTCAACGCTCTCAACCTTGTCTATCGCGATGGGCTTATCTATTGTCTTAATATCGAGCATACCGCGGATTGTACATTGATGCGCCTGATGCTCATCCATCTCGCGGGCATATTCCTTGTACAGCTTATAATTTCCTGTGCGGCACGCCATTTGCAGCTTATATATCGATTCGGGATTGAACATGTGATATTCGCCCTTTGCTCTCCACTTATACTCGCCGCCGGTTTTGAGAGCCTTTTTGCCCGTAACCTTATCAAAGGCTTCGCCGTGTCGGAGCATAACCTCTTTCTCTATATGCTCAAGTCTGATACCGCCTATACGGGTAGTTGTGCCTGTGAAATACTTATCAACAACACTTTCCTTTATGCCGAGAATTTCAAAAATCTGTGAGCCCTGGTATGACTGAATCGTTGAGATTCCCATCTTGGACATAACCTTTACTATTCCCTTTGTGCAAGCCTTGTTATAGCGTTCCACTGCCTCATCGTGATTGTACGGAAGCAAGCCGCTTTCTATAAGCTCGTCAACCGCCTCATACGCCATATACGGATTTATACCGTTTACGCCGTAGCCAATCAAGCAAGCGAAATGATGCACCTCTCTCGGCTCGCCGGATTCAAGCACAATCGACACCTTCATTCTTGTACCCCTGCGTAAGAGGTGATGATGAAGTCCGGACGATACCAAAAGCGCGGGAATGGGCGCTTTGTTTTCATCAATGCCCTTATCCGACAAAATAATGATATTATAGCCGTTGTCAATAGCTATATCTGCAGCCTCGAAAATAGTTTCCATAGCCATTTCCATATCGTTTTCCTGCTTTGTGTTAAACAGTGCCGGTATGGTAATCGATTTAAATCCTTCAAGATTTATATTCCTGAGCTTTGCAAGTTCGTCATTTGTCAAAATCGGACTCAACGCTCTGACCTTGCGGCAGTTAAGCTCCGATGAAGTAAGCAAATTCTGCTCGCATCCGAAAAGAGTGTATGTCGAGGTAACTATCTGCTCACGAATAGCGTCAATAGGCGGATTGGTAACCTGCGCGAAAAGCTGCTTGAAATAATTGTACAGCATTTGCGGCTTTTCCGAAAGAACCGCAAGCGGAATATCCGTACCCATCGCGCTTATGGGATCCTCCGACTTTTCAACAATCTGCTTTATTGTCATGTTTACATCTTCCCAAGTGTATCCGAACGCTTTCTGACGCGTCAGAAACGGAATTGTATCCTCCGCATTTTCTCGGTTCACAAACATATTTTCAAGCATGATGGTGCTGCGCAGCATCAAATCCTCATTGATATTGCCCACTGCCTTTTTCTTTATCTTCTGAACGAGGTCATGCCATGTATCACCCTCAACACCCGTTTCGGACGGCAAATCCTCAAGATTAACCAGCGTCTTTTCCACCCATTCGCCATAGGGTTTATATGAGGCTTCAAATTCTTTTATCTCCTCATTTGTTATAATTCTGCCCTTTTCCGTGTCTATTAGGAGCATCTTGCCGGGATGGAGTCTTTCCTTTCTGACAATCTTGGACTGGTCAATATCCGTTACGCCCACCTCCGACGAAAGAATAATCATATCGTCCGAGGTTATATAATAGTGCGCCGGTCTAAGACCGTTTCTGTCAAGCGTCGCGCCGACATAGCGTCCGTCCGTGAACGCAACAGCCGCGGGACCGTCCCAAGGCTCCGTTATACATGAATGATATTCATAGAATTTCTTCATTTCCGGCTTCATTTCATCATTATTTTCCCACGGCTCCGGTATTGTCATCATAACCGCGCGCGGAAGCGAGAAGCCCGACAGGTGCAAAAACTGCAAATAATTGTCAAGCATTGCAGAATCCGAGCCGTCCTCGTTAATAACCGGCAAAATCTTATCCATATCCCCCTCAAATTCCGGAGTTGAGAACATTCTCTCACGCGCTCTGACCCAGTTCATATTGCCGCGAATTGTATTGATTTCACCGTTATGAATGATATATCTGTTCGGATGCGCTCTTTCCCACGAGGGGAATGTATTGGTTGAAAAACGTGAATGAACAAGCGCGATTGCCGTTTTCATATCAACGTCCTTCAAATCCAAATAAAATTCATTTACCTGGTCGGGCGTGAGCATACCCTTGTATACAAGAGTGCGCGCGGAAAGAGATGCAAAATAGAAGTAATTATCCATTCCGCTCTTTCTTATTTTCTTTTCCGCGATTTTTCCTATAACGTACATACGTCTTTCAAAATCGTCCGCGCTCATTTCGCTGCCCTTACCGATAAATACCTGAACAATATACGGCATAGCGTCAAGAGCGCTTTTTCCGATACACACCTCGTATACCGGAACCTTGCGGATACCGAGCACTATCTGACCCTCGTCCTCAACAATCTGCTTCAGCGCGGTCAAGCTTGCGTTCCTTGTATCCTCATCGGGCGACAAACACCGCAGACCGCCACCGTAATCACCTTTGTTGGGCAGCTTTATCCCCTCATTGCTGCACACCTGTTTCAGGAGCGTATGCGGCATT
>JAJBTG010000157.1:0-319 GCA_020860985.1 Oscillospiraceae bacterium | reverse complement strand
GGCCGGCTCCGAGCCTACGCCTGCTCTGTGCGCAAGATTTAGAAAAATCTTAATTTCCGGATTTATGATGTAATTCGATGTTTTTCCAGTGATGTTAGATATAAAACCGATACCGCACGCGTCATGCTCAAACTGCGGATCGTACAGACCCTGCTTTTTGGGTAGTCCGTTAAATTCCATTTTAATCATCCCTTTCATAAGCTTGCATAAAAAAAGCATTTCAATCAATACATATTCATAGAATATGTATGTAATCGAAACGCCTTTGTTTCTTAAAAAATATTCATTGGTGTATTTCTAAATCGCCGATACACATTTT
>JAJBTG010000118.1:7837-8203 GCA_020860985.1 Oscillospiraceae bacterium | reverse complement strand
TTTAAAAATGGTACCAATATATTACAAAATATTACATTATTTTACTTTATTTTACTTTTTATATATTGACAAAACAGGAAAAAAACGTTATAATATTCTTACACTTTAACATTCAAGGAGGCATATTTACATGAAATCAATTGGTATTGTGAGGAGAGTAGACGAGCTGGGAAGAATAGTTCTCCCGATTGAGCTCAGAAGAAAATTTGACATTGAGGAGAAAGATTCTTTGGAAATTTATACGGAAGATAATTGTATTATACTTAAAAAGTACGAGCCGTCGTGCATTTTCTGCGGCAACGCGCCGGATATATTCCAGTTTAACGGAAAGAATGTTTGCAGCGAATGCGCCAAAACTCTTTACGG
>JAJBTG010000118.1:0-7827 GCA_020860985.1 Oscillospiraceae bacterium | reverse complement strand
ATAAAATACTTTGCGGATAAACCTGAATAATTTTGAGTTTTCTAAACGGCGCATATTTTAGTGATTTAATAAAAGAACCGTCGGCAAAAATGATTTTGCCGACGGTTTTTTTAATTTTTATTCACATTCCTCGTTCGGAATTTCGTTGCCGTCCACGGTAATATTTATGTTCTTATACATACTCATGCCCGTTCCCGCGGGAATAAGCTTACCTATAATAACATTTTCCTTAATACCGAGAAGCGGATCTACCTTGCTCTTAATAGCCGCATCGGTAAGAACCTTTGTGGTTTCCTGGAATGATGCCGCCGAAAGCCATGATTCGGTAGCAAGAGCCGCCTTTGTTATACCCAGCAATACCGGCGAATGTGTAGCATAATTCGGAACATAATCCGGATCCTGCTTTGCTCTCTCATCAAGAAGCTTATTAGCCTCGTCAAGCTCAAATATATCTATAAGCGCTCCTATCAGCAAATCAGTATCCCCCGCGTCCTCAACGCGAACCTTACGGAGCATCTGACGAGTAATAACCTCGACGTGCTTATCGTTAATATCAACACCCTGCATACGGTATGTTCTCTGAACCTCACGCGCGATATATACCTGAACCGCGTGCGGACCCTTGATATGCAGCAAATCGTTCGGATTGACAGAACCTGCGGTCAGTTCATCGCCCGCCTCTATAATATCGCCGTCATGAACCTTTATGCTTAAGCCGTACGGAATAGTATAGGTCTTTGATTCTGCGGCCGCGTCGTTTGTTACGGTAACCTCGCGCTTATGCTTCGATTCGCTTACGGTAACAACGCCGCCTATTTCCGAAATTATCGCGACACCCTTAGGACGTCTTGCTTCAAACAATTCCTCAACACGGGGCAAACCCTGTGTAATATCGTTGCTGGAAGCAACGCCGCCAGCGTGGAATGTACGCATTGTAAGCTGAGTACCCGGCTCACCTATCGACTGCGCCGCTATGATGCCGACAGCTTCTCCGACATTTACAAGCTCGCCCGTAGCAAGGTTTGTTCCGTAGCACTTAGCGCATACACCTATCTTCGACTTACAAGTAAGAACGCTTCTTATATATACCTTTGTTATACCCGCGTTTATAATATCCATAGCCTGCGTATCGGAAATAAGCTCTCCGCCCCTTGCCAAAATTTTTCCCGTTTCGGGATGGATAATATCCTCCATTACTGTACGTCCTACAATACGGTCATAAAGCGGCTCTATACTTTCCTTGCCGTCGGTAATCTCCGTTACCCATTCACCCTCATCGGTGCCGCAGTCTATCTCACGAACAATAATATCCTGCGATACATCGACAAGACGACGTGTAAGATAACCCGAGTCGGCGGTTCTGAGCGCCGTATCGGTAAGACCCTTACGCGCACCATGTGAGGAAATAAAGTACTCAAGTACATTAAGACCCTCACGGAAGTTAGCACGTATAGGAATTTCAACGGTTCTTCCCTGCGTATCCGCCATAAGTCCGCGCATTGCGGCAAGCTGACGAATCTGGTTTACACTGCCTCGAGCACCGGAGTCAGCCATCATAAATATCGGATTAAATTCACCGAGATGCTTCATCATGGCGTCGGTAACGTCCGAAGAAGCCTTTGCCCAAATTTTGATTACCTGCTGATAACGCTCCTCGTTTGTCAGCAAACCAAAACGATATTTCTGCATAATGCCTTCTACTTCTTTTTCGGCACGTTCAAGGATTTCCTTTTTCTGCTCCGGCACATGAATATCGGAAACGGCAACCGTTATAGCTCCCTTTGTCGAATACTTATAGCCCGTAGCCTTAATTTTGTCAAGAACATCGGCAGTTTCCGATGTACCGTAAATTCTGATGCAGCGGTCTATGATTTTTCCGAGCTGCTTTTTCTCTACGATAAAGTCTACCTCAAGGTCAAACGGATTTGTGTCCCTGTCAACATATCCCAAATTTTGCGGAATATTATTGTTGAATATTATACGTCCGACAGTTGCGTCCACAAGCTTTGAAACCTGCTTTCCGCTGATATTCCTTGTAACCTCGACCTTAATTCTTTCATGAAGAGTAACCTCCTTATTTTCATAAGCAAGTATTGCTTCATCAAATGAAATATATTTCTTTGTAACAAGAGCCTTAACCTCTGAAATAAGCTTCTTTAATGAAATTTTCAAGGTTTTTTCCGGCATTACAAGAGTAATGGGATTGCCGTGAATTTCGGTTTCATTCATAGCAACCTCCGGAAGCTCACGCACATATCTTAAAGCTTCCTCCAAATCGGTAAAGCTCTTTACGGGTTCCTCCTCATTATAGATTATGAAGTTCTCCTCCTCATCCATCTCTGCAAGTTTATCTCTTAAAAGTCCAAGCTTCGCTTCATCATTGAGAAGAGTATCTATAATCCTATCATAATGCTCCTTAACAAGCGTCAGATAATAGGAACCCAAAATCATATCCTGCGTAGGAACCGTTACGGGATGTCCGTCCTGCGGCTTTAACAGGTTGTTCGCCGACAGCATAAGGAATCTTGCCTCCGCCTGAGCCTCCGGCGACAGCGGTACATGGACAGCCATCTGGTCGCCGTCGAAGTCGGCGTTGTAAGCCGTACATACAAGCGGGTGCAGCTTTAGCGCTCTGCCCTCAACAAGTCTTGGTTCAAACGCCTGAATACCGAGTCTGTGAAGAGTAGGCGCACGGTTCAGAAGAACAGGATGCTCCTTAATAACGTCCTCAAGAACGTCCCAAACCTCCGGCTTTGTTCTCTCAACCATTCTTTTTGCGCTCTTTATATTATGCGCGAGTCCGCGCGATACAAGCTCCTTCATAACAAACGGCTTGAAAAGCTCGATTGCCATTTCCTTAGGAAGTCCGCATTGATAAATCTTCAATTCCGGTCCTACGACGATAACACTACGTCCCGAATAGTCAACACGCTTACCGAGAAGATTCTGACGGAAACGTCCCTGCTTACCCTTGAGCATATCCGAAAGTGACTTAAGCGGTCTGTTTCCGGGACCCGTAACCGTTCTTCCGCGGCGGCCGTTGTTTATAAGCGCGTCCACCGCCTCCTGAAGCATACGCTTTTCATTCCTGATAATTATATCGGGAGCACCCAATTCAAGAAGTCTTTTCAAACGGTTATTTCTGTTTATAACTCGTCTGTAAAGGTCGTTAAGGTCGCTCGTCGCAAAACGTCCGCCGTCCAACTGCACCATAGGACGCAGCTCCGGAGGAATTACCGGAACTATTGTCAAAATCATCCATTCGGGGCGGTTTCCGGAAATTCTGAACGCTTCCACAATTTCAAGACGCTTTATTATTCTCGCCTTTTTCTGTCCCTGTGAAGCCTCAAGCTCTTCCTTTAATTCAGCCGAAAGCTCCTCGAGATTTATTCTTTCAAGAAGAGTTTTAATTGACTCCGCTCCCATACCCGCCTTAAAGGTATCGCCGTATTTTTCATACGCTTCGCGGTATTCTCTCTCCGATAAAATCTGGTTTTGCATCAAATTTGAACGTCCCGGATCTGTTACAATATATGACGCAAAGTACAATACTTTTTCAAGCTGTCTCGGCGACAAATCAAGAATAAGACCCATGGACGAGAGAACTCCCTTAAAGTACCATATATGCGAAACCGGAGTAGCAAGCTCTATATGACCCATTCTCTCGCGGCGCACCTTTGACTTTGTAACTTCAACGCCGCAGCGCTCGCAGACCTTGCCTTTAAATCTTATCTTTTTATATTTACCGCAGTGACATTCCCAGTCCTTTGTAGGACCGAAAATCTTTTCACAAAACAATCCGTCCTTTTCGGGCTTTAATGTACGGTAATTTATAGTTTCTGGTTTTAATACTTCTCCGTATGACCAATTTTTAATAGTCTCGGGAGATGCCAAGCCGATTTTTATTGCTTCAAAGCTATTAAATTCTAACATTTAAAAACCTCCATGTAATATTCAATTCCTATTAAAAATCATCGTCATCTTCAAAACTTTCGGTATTTTCGTCCTCGATGTCGTCGTTGTAATCACTGTCAAATTCATCATCAAAAACCATGTTCGCGTCATCGAGATTATCCTCGTCAAGCTGATCTGTAATACCGTCGCGGTCCTCCATGGTAACCATCAAATCATCACTCTCAACAACATCGTTATCATCATCGTCGTCAAACGACGCGTCAAGGTCGATTTCCTCCATATTGTGATTTAAAATTCTGATATCCAGCGCTAATGACTGCAATTCCTTAACCAATACCTTAAAGGCTTCCGGTGTACCCGATTTCGGAATATTTTCTCCCTTTACAATAGCTTCATAGGTTTTTACACGTCCTACTATATCATCCGACTTTACGGTTAATATTTCCTGCAATGTATACGCGGCGCCGTAAGCCTCAAGCGCCCATACTTCCATTTCACCGAAACGCTGTCCGCCGAACTGAGCTTTACCGCCCAGAGGCTGCTGCGTAACAAGTGAATACGGACCCGTCGAACGAGCATGAATTTTATCATCGACAAGGTGATGCAGCTTCAGATAATACATGACGCCAACCGTTACGTCATTATCAAACTTTTCGCCCGTTCTTCCGTCATAAACGGTTGACTTAAACGTATCCTTAAGACCCGCTTCTTTAAACGCAAGCTTTAAGTCCTCGTCCTGCGCGCCGTCAAATACAGGAGTTGCCAGCTTTATAAATCTGTCCGGACGCTTATGGTCGTAAGCGGAAAGAATATTCTCTCTGAAATTATCGTCTATTATTGTATTTTCAAGCTCTTCTCTCGTCTTTAAGCTTAAGCATCTGTAAGCGTAGCCCAAATGCATTTCAAGTACCTGTCCGATATTCATACGCGAAGGTACACCCAAGGGGTTAAGCACAATCTGAAGCGGAGTACCGTCTTCAAGGAACGGCATATCCTCCTGCGGCAAAACTCTCGAAACGACACCCTTATTACCGTGACGTCCCGCCATCTTATCTCCGACGGAAATTTTTCTCTTCTGAGCTATATAGCAGCATACAACCTGGTTTACTCCCGGCGAAAGCTCATCGCCGTTTTCACGTGTAAACTTCTTAACATCGACAATAATACCCTGCTCGCCGTGAGGAACTCTCAATGAGGTATCTCTTACCTCTCTTGCCTTCTCGCCGAAAATCGCGCGGAGAAGTCTTTCCTCAGCCGTAAGCTCCGTTTCGCCCTTAGGCGTAACCTTACCTACAAGAATATCGCCCGAATGAACCTCCGCGCCTATTCTTATGATACCCTGCCCATCAAGATTTTTCATTGCGTCCTCGGAAACATTCGGAATATCCCTTGTTATTTCCTCCGCGCCAAGCTTAGTATCTCTTGCCTCGCACTCATATTCCTCTATATGAATAGACGTGAACACATCGTTTTTAACAAGCTCCTCGCTTATAAGAACAGCGTCCTCGTAGTTATAACCCTCCCAGGTCATAAATCCGATAAGGATATTCTTACCGAGCGCAAGCTCGCCGTTATCCATAGCCGGACCGTCCGCGATTATATCGTCCTTCTTAACTCTTTCGCCCTCAACAACGATAGGTCTTTGGTTAATACAACAACTCTGATTTGAACGTGTGAATTTTATAAGCTTATGGGTATGCTTTATTCCGCTGTCGCCCTTAATTACTATAAGGTCGGAAGCAACCTTTTCAACTACGCCGTCCTCCTTTGCAAGAACGGCGCTGCCGCTGTCCTTTGCAATCTTATGTTCAATACCAGTTCCGACTATCGGCGAATCGGTAGTCAAAAGCGGAACCGCCTGACACTGCATATTTGAACCCATCAGCGCTCGGTTAGCGTCATCGTTTTCAAGGAACGGAATACAAGCCGTAACAACCGAAACGAGCTGTCTTGGCGAAACATCCATGTAATCTATTCTTTCAGGCTCAACCTCTATAATCTCATCGCGGTAACGCGCCGAAACTCTGTAATCGATAAAGCGTCCTTCCTCGTCAAGAGGCTCGTTAGCCTGCGCTACAGTATAGTCATCCTCGGTATCGGCAGTCATATAAACTATTTCATCCGTTACGCATCCCGTAGCTTTATCAACCTTATGATAAGGAGCCTCAATAAAGCCGTATTCATTAATTCTCGCGAATGTCGCAAGAGATGTAATAAGACCGATATTCGGACCTTCCGGAGTTTCTATGGGACACATTCTTCCGTAGTGAGAATAGTGAACGTCACGAACCTCAAATCCGGCTCTTTCTCTCGACAAGCCTCCCGGACCCAACGCGGAAATTCTTCTCTTATGACGAAGCTCCGCAAGAGGGTTCGGCTGGTCCATAAACTGTGAAAGCTGCGACGAACCGAAAAATTCATTTATCGTAGCTATAATCGGACGTATATTTATCAATGATGATGGCGTAATAATTTCAAGCTCCTGAACCGACATTCTCTCGCGCACCGTTCTCTCCATACGCGCAAGACCTATTCTGAACTGATTCTGAAGCAGCTCTCCGACACAGCGTAAACGACGGTTTCCTAAATGGTCAATATCGTCGATTGAGCCTGTACCGTTGGCAAGATTTATGCAGTAGTTTACGGAAGCAAACATATCGTCAATCGTGATATGCTTGGGACTCAGCTCGTCCATACGAAGCTCAATCTGCTTTTTTGCTTCCTCGTCCGTTTCCGCATTTTCAAGAATTTCCTCCAATACGGAGCGTCTTACCTTATCGGCTTTTATATCGCTTACATCAAAGTCAACATATTCCGAAAGGTAAACCATATCGTTTGAAAATACTCTTACCTTATTTTCCTCTATTAAAAGCTCTACTTTATTTACTCCGGCTCTCTCTATTTTTTTAGCTGTTTCGGCGCTTACAGTGTCGCCGGCGTTTGCTAAAATTTCTCCGGTTCTTGGATCTACAACCGTTTCGGCAAGTATCTTATTTTTTATTCTTGCGGAAATCGCAAGCTTCTTATTGAATTTATATCGTCCAACATGAGCCAAATCATAACGCTTCGGATTAAAGAACATATTCATCAAAAGCGATCTCGCGTTTTCTACGTTAAGAGGCTCTCCGGGACGAAGTCTTTTATAAATTTCAAGCAAGCCCTCATCGCTTGAGGTAGTGGCGTCCTTTTCAAATGTTGCGAGTATTCTTACATCCTCGCCGAACATATCTATAATTTCCGCGTTTGAGCCAAGTCCCATTGCTCTTAAAAATACGGTTACCGGAAGCTTTCTTGTTCTGTCAATTCTTATTGAAAAAACATCGTTGGAATCCGTTTCGTATTCGAGCCATGCGCCGCGGTAAGGAATTACGGTGGATTTATAAAGCGGCTTACCTGTTTTGTCACGTTCAAACTCATAATATATACCCGGTGAACGAACAAGCTGACTTACTATAACACGTTCCGCACCGTTTATAATAAATGTGCCCTGCTCCGTCATCAGCAGAAAATCTCCCATAAAGATTTCCTGTTCCTTTATTTCACCTGTTTCGGTATTGATAAGTCTTACGCTTACCTTTAAGGGAGCTGCGTATTTCGCGTCCCTTTCCTTACATTCCTCAACGGAATATTTTGAATTGTAATCGAGATGGTAATCGAAAAATTCAAGAACAAGCTTTCCCGCATGGTCGGTTATAGGAGAAATATCCTTAAATACTTCCTTTAAACCTTCCTCAAGAAACCACTTGTACGAGTTTTTCTGCACCTCAATCAGATTCGGCATATCCAAAACCTCTTTAATTTTGGAGTAGCTCAGACGGGTATTTTTTCCTACTTCTACCTCGTGCACCATTTCTTTTAATCACCTCATCATTGTAATAAGCAAAGTGTGTTTTCCGACAATTTTTTTAATAC
>JAJBTG010000169.1 GCA_020860985.1 Oscillospiraceae bacterium | reverse complement strand
AGTCTTGAAATCTTTTTGTTATTTCAAGTGTCTACTCTAAGGGGATTATATCACTGTGGCTGCCCTTTAAATTATTTAAAATTTATATTGTAAAAGTTTGATTTTCCTATTGTAATTTATATCCGCATTTGGTATAATGTTAGCAATGGCTAATCATTAAAACTAATGAAATTGGAGTGACTTATTATGAAAATCAAAATAGGAATTTTGGGATACGGAAATCTCGGACGCGGTATTGAATGTGCCGTAAAGCAGAATGACGACATGGAGCTTGCGGCGGTTTTTACAAGACGAAATCCGTCGGACGTTAAAATCCTGACCGACGGCGTTCCCGTGTATTCCGCGGACGAAGCCGCAATGCACAAGGACGATATTGACGTTTTAATTCTATGCGGCGGCAGCGCAACGGATTTACCGAAGCAAACTCCCGAATACGCAAAGTATTTTAATGTAATTGACAGCTTTGACACGCACGCGAAAATCCCGGAGCATTTCGCCGAGGTTGACGCGGCGGCAAAAGCCGGCGGCAATGTCGGGATAATATCCGTCGGTTGGGACCCGGGAATGTTTTCACTTAACCGCCTGTACGCGAACGCTATTTTATCGGATGGCAAGGACTATACATTCTGGGGCAGAGGCGTAAGTCAGGGACATTCGGACGCGATAAGACGTATTGACGGTGTTAAGGATGCGAAGCAGTATACCGTTCCAGTGGAATCCGCGCTCGAAGCGGTACGCAGCGGTGAAAATCCCGAGCTTTCAACACGTCAAAAGCATACACGTGAATGTTATGTGGTTGCCGAGGACGGCGCGGACAAGTCGCGCATAGAGCTGGAAATCAAGACCATGCCCAATTATTTCGCGGACTATGACACCACCGTGCATTTCATCTCCGAGGACGAATTAAAGGCAAACCACAGCGCTATTCCCCACGGCGGCTTTGTTATCAGATGCGGAAAAACCGGTTGGAACAATGAAAATAATCACGTTATCGAATACAGCCTGAAGCTTGATTCAAACCCCGAATTTACTTCATCGGTATTAATAGCGTACGCCAGAGCCGCATACAGACTGAATAAAGAGGGACAATGCGGATGTAAAACGGTATTTGATATAGCTCCGGCATATCTATGCAAGCAGGATGGCGAATACCTGCGTAAAAATTTATTGTAATAAAAAACGGCTGTCGGCAAATTTGTCATGTTGACAAATCACCGACAGCCGTAAATTTTAATTCCTCGAAATTTCCGCCTAAAAAATGTCCCGCTTATTTTTAATGTATCTGCGTATCAATATGATAATCGAGGCAGCTATGCACAATCCCATAAACAGCGGCACTATCCACTTGTTCGGAGTCTGCGCCTCGGCAGATTTCATCTCCGTCCACAGCGTCTGCATTTGCAAATTTGCCTCGTCGGACAGGTTTTTAAATGTTGTTGTTTTTGTTTCCAAATATTCGTCGTCAAGATAGGAAATTCCGTCGTTTTTAATCTCATCATCCAACATCTCATACGCGGCTGAATTAGGCGTTGAATAGCCGATGTAATCCGTTGTTGCATACGCTATATCCGGCTCGCACATAAAATTGATATACATCTCCGCGGCTTCCTTATGCGCCGAACCCTTTGGAATACAAAGCGCGTCAATGAACAAATTCGTTCCGCTTTCGGGAATAACAAAGGCTAAATCCTCGTATTCGTCCATAAGCGTCACGGCATCGCCGGCGTAATACGGAGCAATCAGCGCTTCACCCGCGCCCATTTTATCGAATATTTCATCCATTACATACGCCTGAACAACCTTTTTTTGCTCCTTTAGCTTTTCCGCCGCTTTCTCCAATTCCTCCGAATCCTCGGTATTAAGAGAATATCCGAGCATTATTTCCGCAATCGCAAACGCGTCGCGCGGGTTGTCGAACATTAAAATTCTGTCGGCATAGTCCTCATTCCACAAAATATCCCAATCTATGTTTTCCTCCTCAACAAGGGTGCTGTCGTAAATAATTCCGACCGTTCCCCATGTGTACGGAACCGAATACCTTGAACCCTCATCATACTCGGGGTTTTGGAATTTGTCCATTATATACTTGAAATTGGGTATATTATCCATGTTAAGAGGTTCAAGCATATCCTCCTTAATCATTCTTGAAATCATATAGTCGGACGGGATAATTATATCATAGCTTGCGCCGCCGCCCTTAAGCTTTGCGTACAGCTCCTCGTTCGTGGCATATGTACTGTAGTTTACCTTAATACCGGTCAGAGCCGTAAATTCATCGTTTACGTTAAGAGTTCCCTCCTCGCTTCCGTCCGATATGTATTCGCCCCAATTGTAGACATTTATAGAAATATTATCGTCCTTGAATTTAGTGTAATACTCGGGGTTTTCAACTGTAAGAGTTTGAATTTCAACCTCTTCCTCGATTTCATCCTCCGCTTCCTCGATATGCGCGCAGCCGCCCGCAAGGATAAGCGTGAAGCACAGGGTCATTAAAAGTATCAAAAGCTTTTTCATGCCTTAACCCCCTTTTTAATGCTTCGCCGTTCAATCACGTTTTTAACAACAAGCACCGTTACGACAACCAAGAAAATAATTGTCGAAAGCGCGTTTATCTCCGGACTGACCTTGCGCCTTGTCATGGAATAAATTGTTATGGGGAGCGTTTGCGATGTTGAGCCGCTTGTAAAATAGCTTACTACAAAATCGTCAAGCGAGAATGTAAACGACATCAAAAATCCCGACACAACTCCCGGCATAATCTCGGGCAAAACAACCTTGAAAAACGCTCCGACGAGACCGCATCCTAAGTCCTGCGCCGCCTCGTAAATATGCGGATTCATCTGCCTGAATTTCGGCATAATGCTTAATATTACATACGGCACGTCAAATGTTATATGTGCTATTATAAGCGTAACAAATCCGAATTCCAAATTCATTCGCGCCGTAAACATACCAAACAGCAGCATAAGCGAAACACCCATTACAATTTCGGGATTGATAATCGGCAAATTCGTAACATTCATAACAATTCCCTTGGAAACCTTTTTCATATTATTTATTCCGATAGCCGCCGCGGTACCGAGAACCGTCGCCGAAACAGACGCTATAACGGCTACAATAATAGTATTGCGGAGCGAGTTCATAATAAGCTGATTATGGAACAGCTTTACATACCAGTCGAGCGTAAATTCCGAGAATACGCTTCTGCTCTTTGTTGAGTTGAACGAGAACACTATAAGCACGAAAATCGGAACATACAAAAATAATAACACAAGCACCATATACGCCTTAGATAGCTTTTTCAATTTTCTCAAATCCTTTCCGTAATAGATTTTACATCAATACTCTGTCCTCGCCGTCGTCAAACTGATTCATTACGGTCATTATCAGCAGTATAATAACCATAAGCACAAGCGATATACTTGCGCCCAAATTGGGGTTATAGGAGTTACCCAAAAACTGCATTTCGATAAGGTCGCCGATAAGCAGATTTCCACCGCCGCCGAGCATTCTTGAAATAATAAATGTACTGATTGCCGGAACAAAAACCATAGTAATGCCCGACATTACTCCCGGCATACTAAGCGGCAGCACTACACGCATCAGCGTGTTCGCGCTGTTGCAGCCCAAATCCTGCGCCGCCTCAAGTACGCTTGTATCGATTTTTTCCATTACGGTATAGAGCGGAAGTATCATAAAAGGCAGATAATTATATACCATGCCCAATACGACCGCGCCCTGAGTGTTTAGCATCTTAAACGGACCTATTCCGAAGAAGCCGAGAAAATTATTAATAATTCCGTTGTTGCCCAAAAGCGTCATCCAAGCATAGGTTCTCAGGAGGAAATTCATCCACATAGGAAGCATAACAAGCATAAGCATCGTGCTTTGATAGCTCCTGTCCATACGCATGAGAATAAACGCGATGGGATAGGCTATTAAAAGACATATCACCGTAGCAATGGCGGCAAGCCAAATCGAGCGCACGAAAATATTGGAATACTGCGCTACGCTCGCAACGTAATCAAGCGTAAAATGTCCGTCGTTAAAAAACGCAAAATACGCTACCATGATAAGGGGAATAACGATAAATACAGCTGCCCATACAAGATAGGGCGCGGCGATTAGCTTTTTCATGCCTCCACCTCCATCTTGTTCATAATATGTATATCATAGGGATCAAAGTCAAGACCGACGCCGGAGCCGACCTCCGCCGCCTTTGTGGAATGTACGAGCCACCTGTAATCATACGCCTCTATTACCATCTCATAATGCACGCCCTTAAACGTTACGGACTCCACAACGCCGGTAATTTTCGCGTCCTCGGGAGGTATAAGCTTAATATCCTCCGGACGTATAACGACATCCACAGGCTTATCGCAGCCGAATCCCTTATCCACACATTCAAATTCCCTGCCGCTCATTTCCACAAGAAAATCCTTTATCATTCTTCCGTCTAAAATATTGCTCTCGCCGATAAAATCCGCGACAAAAGCATTTTTCGGTTCATTGTAAATATCGACCGGAGAGCCGATTTGCTGAATGTTACCGTCCCTCATTACGACTACGGTATCGCTCATTGTTAGAGCCTCCTCCTGGTCATGGGTAACATAAATAAAAGTGATTTCGAGCCTTTGTTGAATACGCTTTAATTCTGTCTGCATTTCCTTGCGCAGCTTTAAATCAAGCGCTCCGAGCGGCTCGTCAAGCAAAAGTACCTTCGGTTCGTTTACAAGCGCACGCGCAATCGCGACACGCTGCTGCTGTCCTCCCGAAAGTCTGTTTATAGAACGTTTTTCAAAACCCTTTAAATTAACAAGATCAAGCATTTTCCCCACACGAGAACGTATTTCCTTTTCCGGCAGCTTCTTAACCTTCAGCCCGAAGGCTATATTCTCATATACATTAAGATGCGGAAACAGCGCGTAACGCTGAAAAACCGTGTTTATATTGCGTTTGTGAGGGGGTGTATTATTAATCTCCTTACCCTCGAATTTCACCGACCCCGTATCCGGCGTTAAGAATCCGCCTATAATTCGCAGAGTCGTAGTTTTGCCGCATCCCGACGGCCCAAGTAACGTGACAAATTCCTTGTCCTTAATGTCAAGGCTGATGTCGTTTAAAATTCGCTCGCCGTCAAAGGCGACTCCGATGTTTTGAAGACTAATAATATTATTTTTCAACTTTCTACCTCCTAAATTCTACGCTCCTTCGGCAATACTATGGTAGTACCGAATTTTTATGAAGCGCATTCAGATTTTTAATACTCCACGGATTTCCGTGTTGTTTTGATTATAACATTAATCATTTATTATTGCAACAAAATTTATACATTTTACAAATAAAATAATTAATTAAAAGTTTGTTGCAATAACTAAAAGTAAGATGTCCTCCGCCTCTATAGGCGGCGGGTTCCGCTTACTTTTTTCAGTGGCGGTACAATCCGCCGCTGAAACGTTGAGTAACGGGGCAAAGCTCCTCATTGAAAAAAATTGATTTCCGCCTGTGCCCCTACTCAATTTTAAACAATCGCTTCGCGTTTTTAAAGGTTGAGTTTTCAACCTCCTCAACCCCGATTCCCTTAATTTCCGCAAGCTTCTCGGCTACATAGTGGATATAGAACGAGCTGTTGCGCTTGCCGCGGTGCGGCTCGGGTGTCAGATACGGGCAATCCGTTTCTATAACTATTCTGTCAAGCGGAACATATGCCGCAACCTCCTTAGGTCTTACCGATTTTTTAAAGGTCAGCGAGCCGCCGAACGCTATATACATTCCCCAATCAAGTATTTCCTTTGCCATTTCCACACTGCCGGCGTAGCAGTGGAAAACTCCGCCCACCTCGCGAACCTCATGCTCACGCAAAATGTCCATCGAGTCCTTATGCGCGTCGCGGTCATGTATAACTACCGGCAAACGCAGCTCCTTGGCAAGCTCCACCTGTTCGGCAAACCATTTTTTCTGCGTGTCGCGCGGCGAAAAATCGTAGAAATAGTCAAGTCCTATCTCGCCTATCGCGCGTACCTTCGGGTTCTTTGAATACTCGCGCAGTACGTCCATATCCTTTTCGGTCAGGTTTTCAACCTCATGCGGATGCACGCCAATAGAAGCGTACATAAAAGGATATTTTTCGCAGAGCCTGAAAATGTCGGGAATCTCCGCAATCTCCGAGCAGGAATTTAAAATCATTCCCACGTTATTCTCCCTCATTGAGGACAAAATCTCGTCCGCGTCCTCGGAAAATCGTTTGTCATTATAGTGTGCGTGTGAATCAAACAGCATAAATTCTTTCCTCCGTAATAATCGTATTCACCGGTTCGTCATGCGCGTCCGACGGGATTTCATTAAATAGCTGAAACTCATAGCACAACGCCGTTTTTTCGGCGTTAAGACCGTACAGGAGCTTATCGTAATAACCCTTGCCGAAGCCGATGCGATGTCCCTGCCTATCGAAAGCGATTCCCGGGATAAGAATAAATTCAATATCCTCCGCGAATGCGGACTTTATCAGCTTCGGCTCCAAAATGCCGTAAGCACCCTTTTTCAGCTCGTCAAAGCTGTCTATATAGGAAAGCTCAATTGTTTCCGTTTTCGTGTCGCTTACGGGGACTATAACGCGCTTACCGCTTTTTAACGCACCGCGAACTATCTCCTCGGTTGACGGCTCCTTAAACGAGGAAAGATACAGCATTACCGTTTCGGCGCTTTTATATTTTTCATAGGAAAACAGGAGCGTCTGAATTTTCGCGCTTTTTTCCTCCACTTCATCAGCCGTCAGGCTGCGGCGCGCGGCGCGCATTTTTTCCCGAAGCTCGTTCTTATTCATACTGCATTGTCTTTCGCAGAGCGTCTGCGGTTTCCTTATCCTTTAATATTTCGGTAATCGAGAAGCCGAATTCGCTCGCCGCGCCCGCGCCCATTGCGGTTATTATTTTACCGTGAACAACAAGCTTTTCCGCGCTTACCTCGGCTCTGTACAAATATTTTTCATAACCCGGGAAGCAAGTCGCTTTTTTGCCCTCAAGCATCATCTTCTTGCCGAGAATGGACGGAGCAGCGCATATTGCCGCGATGTAAAGTCCGTTCACAAGAGCGTAATTAAGCAAAGCGTGAACGTCGTTTGACGCGTCCAAAAGCTCATGTCCGACACCGCCGGGCAGCATGATAAGCTCCGCCTTCTCCGGGTCGATTTCGTGTATCATAATATCGGCGGTTACGGGAATACCGTGCGCGCCCGTAACCACGCGGTTTTTTATCGCTGCGGTTGTTACGTCGATTCCCGCGCGCCGCATTATATCGATTGGCGTAATCGCCTCGACTTCCTCGAAGCCGTCCGCAAGTAATACATATACCATAATAATTCTCCTTTCCACCGCCCCACAGCGGCATAAAAATATTTAATCAATCTCTTAATCCGTTTGATTTATTCGGGATAAATCTGCTTTACGTGCTTGCTCTCTTCAACTACCTTCTTTAGCTGAGCATACTGCATAAGGGTTACGGATTGCTTTATTTTTGCTTCCTCTATATGATTGATAAGCTCGGAAAACAGCTCGGGATGCTTTTCCGGCGGGCAGTCGATAATGAAAACATACGTAATCTTATCGTCCCGCTTCATCTTTGAAAAATACACGTTTTTAATCTCGGGCTTCTCCTTAAACCATTTTACAGCAAATTCGACAAGCGGCGCGGTTTCCGGCTCCGGAGTAGAAAATTCAACCACGGCTCTTTTTTCTCTCTGCTTCTTTACGGTGTCCGCAATGGCTCCCAAAAGATTGGCGTTTACTATAAATTGCTTTGTAAACGGATTTACAATCATCTTCTCGCACGCGGGAATTTTTACCGCAAGGTCGCAGCACGCGGCAAACGGAAGCATTACATTTGAAAATTTCTGTCCGTATTCCTGCGGAATCTGGGATTTATCCGTAAACACAGCAAAAAAGGTTTCCCCCTCCTGATTTTTTATAAGCGCGGGACTGAATTGCTTTTTACCGTTCTCCTCCTTTGCGGAAACGGGAGTCACCGGAACAATCATAACCGACGGCACAAGCGCGTCCAGTACAGCCTTAAAGGTGTCGTTGTTCTGATTTTCGTAAAATTCGTTTATTAGCTGCGAAGTCTTAAGTCCCATCTTTTCCTGTGCCGCCGCATTTGCCGCTTCCTTGGGACTTTGCTGCTCGGCGGCTAAATCCTCACTCCTTTGAGAAGCGGCTCTTAAAGCCTCCTCCTTGGCTGCCGCCTGTTCGTTTAAAACCTCGT
>JAJBTG010000189.1 GCA_020860985.1 Oscillospiraceae bacterium | reverse complement strand
CGTGCCGGCGGATTGGGTTGATTTAATTTCGCCGCCCTCGCACGTCACGCATACGCCCTCTGCGTCAACACTGTGCTTCGTGTAAAGGCTCGTTTTTGAAACGGCTCCGATGCTTGAAAGCGCTTCGCCGCGGAATCCGAGCGTGTAGATTGCGTTTAGGTCGTCACCTGTTTTAATTTTGCTTGTGGCGTGGCGCAGAAAGCATATTTCCGCGTCGGCGCGTTCCATGCCGGAGCCGTTGTCGCTGACGCGCATATAGAGAGTTCCGCCCTTTTTAATTTCAACAACAATATTTGACGCGCCCGCGTCAATGCTGTTTTCGACAAGCTCCTTTATAACGCTTGCCGGGCGTTCAACAACCTCTCCGGCAGCGATTTTATTTGCGGTTTCAATATTGAGAACACTTATTTTTCCCACAGCCGTAAGCCCCTTTCACAAAAATTTACTGTATTTCCTTTGCCATACTTGCAAGCCTGTACAGCGTATTCATCGCTTCAATCGGCGTAAGCGTAGTAACGTCCATCCTGCGCAGTTCCTCGGCGATTTCGTTTGCCGCGCTGTCGGCAAGACCTATTTGTCCGCTTTCCTGCGCCGGTTTTTTCTCGGTTTTCCCTGCGGTTGAAATTTCATCATTTTCAATCTTCTTTAAAATGCGTTTTGCTCCCAAAATCACCTCATGCGGCACTCCCGCAAGAGCCGCCACCTCGATTCCGTAGCTGTCGTCCGTGCCGCCGCGCACAATTTTGCGCAGAAATGTTATCTCATCTCCGCGCTTTTTAACCGCTATGCTGTAATTCTTAACGCCGCCCAGCTTGTCCTCCAACGCGATAAGCTCATGGTAATGCGTAGCGAACAGCGTTTTTGCTCCTAATTTCTTCTTACTCTGAATATATTCCACAACCGCCCAAGCAATGGACAGACCGTCAAAGGTGCTTGTTCCTCTGCCTATCTCATCAAGAATAATCAACGAGTTTTTTGTGGCGTTTTTAAGTATATTGCTAACCTCCGTCATTTCAAGCATGAACGTACTTTGCCCGGATGAAATATCATCCGAAGCTCCGACGCGCGTAAAGATTCTGTCAACCACGCCGATTTTCGCCGACTTCGCAGGAACAAAGCTGCCTATCTGCGCCATAAGCGTAATGAGCGCGGTCTGGCGCATATATGTTGATTTTCCCGCCATGTTCGGGCCGGTTATGATTAATACTCTGTCATCATCGGTGTTGAGCCTTGTGTCATTGGGAACAAAGAGCGAATCCCGCGACATCTTTTCCACAACAGGATGTCTGCCCTCCGTTATTTCCAAAACGCCCGGTTCCGTAATTTCGGGCATGGTGTAGTTATTTTTATATGCAACCTCGGCAAGCGAGCATAGGACATCGGTAACGGCGATAATATTCGCGGCGCGTTTAAGCCGCTTTATTTGCGCTACAACGCTTTGCCTTACCTCGTCAAAAAGCTTCGCTTCAATAACCGTAATTCTTTCAGACGCACCCAAAATCGTATTTTCAAGCTCCTTTAGCTCGGGAGTTATGTAACGCTCGCAGTTTGCGAGAGTTTGCCGCCTGATATACGTTTCGGGAACATCCTTGATATTTGATTTTGTTACCTCGATATAATAGCCGAAAACCTTGTTGTAGCCCACCTTGAGCTTTGAAATTCCCGTTCGTTCACGTTCCCTGCTCTCAAGCGAGGCAAGCCACTGCTTGCCGTCCTTCATGGCGCTCCTCAGCGTGTCAACCTCGTCGTTAAATCCTGACTTTATAACTCCGCCGTCCTTAAGATTTATCGGCGGTTCGTCCGATAACGCGGTGTCAAGAAGCTCCCGAACATCTGCAAGAATATCAAAGTCCTTTGTTATTCCCTTTAGTATAGGTGAAGCCGCGGCGCTTAGCGCCATTTCAAGCTCCGGCAGCTTAGTAATCGTCGCCTTTAGCGCGACGAGGTCGCGCGGGTTTGCAGTCGCCAGTGATAGGCGGCTTATAATTCGGGAAATATCATAGGTGTCCGACAAAATCATGGTTAATTCGTCGCGGAGCATTACATTGTCCGTCAGCTCCTTTACCGAATACAGACGCTTATTTATTTCAATCGGATTTACCAACGGCTTTTCAACCCATTGCTTTAAGAGCCTTGCACCCATGGAGGTCTTTGTTTTATCAAGTACCCAAAGGAGCGAGCCGCGCCTTGCCTTATCACGCATCGTTTCGGTTATTTCCAAATTACGCCTCGTAGACAAATCTATATCCATATACATATCAACTTCATAAGCCGTGAGCGTGTTTATATACGACAGTCCTGTTTTTTGAGTATGCTCCATATAGCCGAGCATCGCGCCGACAGCGCGTATAAGCGCAGTCTTTCCTCCTATATTAAGCTCGGACAGGCTCTGCTTATTAAACTGTCTTAATATTCTTCCCTCCATATCCGGAGCGCTGAAAAATTCATCGCTGTTTGTGTCCGGTGTTATATGAAAACGCAGCTCTATTTCCTCGGAAATTTCTTTCGCCGCTTCACTGTTTAATAAAATTTCGCGCGGCTCATAACGGGCGATTTCATTCATCGTCATATCGGCGGATGATACCTCCGTAGTATAAATTTCTCCTGTTGAAACATCGGAAACGGCTATTCCGAATTTTTCGTTCACCATGCAAACCAGCGCAAGATAGTTGTTATTTCTGTCGTCAAGCAGAGCTTCATCAACAATTGTTCCGGGCGTAATAACTCGGATAACCTCACGCTTAACTATTCCCTTCGCAAGCTTCGGGTCCTCCGTCTGCTCGCATATCGCGACCTTAAATCCCTTATCGATGAGCTTTGCGATATAAGACGAGGCACTGTGAAAAGGAACGCCGCACATAGGCGCGCGTTCCTTCATTCCGCAGTCCTTACCTGTAAGTGTAATTTCCAAAACCTTTGAGGCTTTTATGGCATCGTCAAAAAACATCTCATAAAAATCGCCCAGACGGTAAAAAAGAATACAGTCGGGATACTCATCCTTGGTATTCATATATTGCACCATCATCGGCGTCAGCTGTTCCTTTGCCATAACTATCTCCTTTTCTCAAATAGGCGTATTTTTTAAAATTTTACCATTAGTGGCAGCCGCCACAGGTGCTGCAATCATGTGTGCAGTTGGGGTCCTGTCCCGTGATATAGAAGTACAATATCTGATTTACCTGGTTCACAAGACCGTCAAATTTACTCTTTGCGTCAACATATTCCTTGACAGTATCGCTATTTTTCAGAAGTTCGTCAAACGCTTCGTTGTTCCTTTTTACAGCGTCCTCGCGTGAAATATCGCCCTTTTGCATATTGCGCGCAAGATTCATTCTCTGCATATTGAATTCCTTTAAAAGAGCTTGAGCCGCATCGTCCGCCTCCTGAGCAATCTCCGCCTGCTTAACTCTCTTCATTTCGTCACTCGACTGAATCAGTTCTCCCAATTCTCTTGCCTTTTCTATTACCTTTACCATTTTAATTCTCTCCTTTTTATTTATTGAATTTCGCCGTTAAGGCTCCATGTATGAGCTTCCGTAATTTTTACATCGATATATTTTCCGATAAGCGACTTATCGCCCTTGAAATTCACTATTTTTGAGCTGTCGCATCTTCCGGATAATATATTCGTGTCATTCTTGCTTTCGCCGTCCACAAGAATTCTCTCGATTCTTCCGACATACGCTTCGTTTTTGCGTTTTGAAATCTCGTTCTGCACCTCCAAAAGACGGTTGAAGTTTTTGTGTATCTCTTCATCTGTCAACACGAAATCGAGCTTAGCCGCCGGGGTTCCCTCGCGGCGTGAATATATAAATGAAAAGATATTGTCAAACTCAACGCGCTTCAGAACATCAAGGGTTTCTTCAAAGTCCTCGTTTGTTTCGGTCGGGAAACCGACTATAACATCGGTCGAAAGTGAAATACCGGGGATTTCACGCTTGACCTTTTCAATCTTTTCAAGATACTGCTCCTTGGTATATTTTCTGTTCATCTGCTGCAAAATTTTATCCGAACCCGCTTGAAAAGGAAGATGAAGCTGCTTGCATACCTTGCCGCATTCCTTCATTGCTTTAATAAGCTTATCGCTCAAATCCTTCGGATGCGACGACATAAAACGAATCCGCTCCACGCCGTCAATATCATTCACCATGCGTATTAAATCCGCAAAATCGATCTCTGTGTCAAGATCCTTTCCATAGGAATTTACGTTCTGACCCAGCAGTGAAATTTCCGTACAGCCGCTTTCGACAAGCTCGCGCACCTCTTTTAAAATCGCTTCGGGAGTGCGGCTTCTTTCTCTGCCACGAACATACGGGACTATGCAGTACGAGCAAAAGTTATTGCAGCCGTACATAATCGAAACCCATGCCTTACGCGCATTATCGCGCATAATCGGCATATCCTCGGCAATTTCGCCGTCGCTTGAAGTAATGTCGATTACCGTACTTTTACGGTGCATCGCCTCATAGAGAAGCTCGGGCATCCTATAAAGCGCGTGCGTTCCGAACACAAGGTCCACATGATTATGAACCGATTTAATTTTTTCCGCGATATGCTCCTGCTGCACCATACAGCCGCATACCCCGATAACCATTTCCGGTCTTGTTTCTTTTATATGCTTTAAGATACCGAGTCTGCCGAAAACCTTCTGCTCAGCGTTTTCCCGAACCGCGCAGGTGTTGTAAATAACAACGTCCGCGGCTTTGCTGTCGTCGGTAAATTCAAAGCCCGCGTCGCGCAGCATTCCGCGTATGCGTTCGGTATCGTTTTCATTTTGCTGACAGCCGTAGGTCTCCGTAAGCGCGAGGCGCGTTCTGCCGTTGTGCGCGGCAAAGCGCTGATTTTCCTCCTTGAGCTTAATTATAAAGCTTTTTTGACGATTTATCTGTTCCTCTGTAATAGTTTTTGCCATATCTTCCTCGTTTCTGTTTTTAAACGAAAAAAGCTTCCGAATACCGAGCGCCGATTTAAGGCGTATGCATGGGAAGCAATTTTACTGAATAAATTCATAGCCGACGTGGCTTACACGATAAAACAGCCGTTATTAAAATTCGTAATCAACCACTCGTCTTTCCGAAACATAAGGCCGCACATACGCTGCACCGACCGCCTTGTGCGCCGGATGCTGCTGATAAACGTTCAAGTCCTCAACCGATTTAAACGTTGCAACGAGAACCACGTCCGAAGCCGAATCCGAACCCTCAAAATTCAACCCAACTTCAATATCAGTCAAAACATCTATCTTATCGCGCAGCGCCTCAAGATTTTCCTTGATAGCCGCTGCTCTTTCTATCTTATCGTCAGAGTCGACCATTCGCCACATTACAATATGCCGTATCAAAATACGCCGCCTCCTTGTTATAATTTTTTGGGGGATTGACCGATGCGCAAAAGCGTATCGGTCAAAATTTTACAACATCACAAGGACATTGCCTGATAAGTATTATAGCATATGCTTAACTAAAATGCAAGTGTTTTTTAATAAATTTTCAGTTCCGAGAAAACCTTGCCGATACTGTCGTTTATAACAAGACTTGCCTTTGAATCAAGCTGTGTTTCCGATTTGTTGATAAGCACCAGCTTGTCGCCCATATAATGATAGACAAAGCTTGCCGCAGGATAGACGGTAAGCGAGGGTCCGCCGACGATAAGGGCATCGGCGCTTTGAGCGTATGCAACCGCCATTTCCGTTATATACTCATCGAGCGGTTCACCGTAAAGAACAACGTCCGGTTTTATGATTCCCCCGCACTCACAGCGCGGAATGCCGGTTGAATTTACAATTGCTTCAACCCCGTAGTGCTTACCGCAGTCCATACAGTAATTTCGGTAAACGCTTCCGTGCAGCTCAAAGACCGTATTGCTCCCCGCCGCTCGATGCAGCCCGTCTATATTTTGCGTTATTATCGCCTTTAGCTTTTTCTTCTTTTCAAGCTCCGCCAAAGCGTAATGCGCGGCGTTCGGCTTTGCATCGAGGAAAAGCATTTTGTCGCGGTAAAAACGGAAAAATTCCTCCGTTCTACTCATGAAAAATTCATGCGATAAAATGACCTCGGGCGGATAGTCGTATTTCTGATTATACAATCCGTCCTGCGAGCGAAAGTCAGGAATGCCGCTTTCGGTGGAAACTCCCGCTCCTCCGAAAAATACAATGTGATCGCTCGAATCGATTATTTCCTGTAATGTCATATCCATTCTCCTTTCAACCCATATTCGCTGTTCAATAAGGAACGAAATCCCGCCGCCTATAGAGGCGGGGAACATCTTACTTTTAGTTATATCGTAGTAATAATAACAGTTTCCGTATCTCCGTCCCACTCAACATTCGCGCCGAATGATTCCGCGACCGCGCGTACCGGCACCATTGTATAATCTCCAACCAACTGCGCGGGAACATCCAATCTAAAAGGATAGCCGTTCTTGTATAAAATATCGCTGCCGATTGTCAATGTAACGGTTGTATCGTTATGTGTGCTGATAACCGTTTGCGTCGGACCGTCCCATGTAACCGTCGCGCCGATGGATTCAAATATTTTCCGCAGCGGCACCAATGTGCGGCCATCTATTATAACCGGCGCTTTATCAAACGAAAGCTCAGCACCGTTTAATGTTACCTTTATTTCGTCCTGCGTTTCGGAATTTATACTTGACGCTGTATCTGATGTATTGTCGATAATCGCATTGTAATGTATTGTCGCATCTGTAAGAAAACCGTTACCCGACTCAATATTTATCGCCGCCCATTCCTCCTCGCTTCCGCTGTAATATACATCGGTTAATTTACCACAACAAGCAAAAGCCATTTTTTCGATACTTGTCACGCTGTCTGGTATTTCTATGATTTTCAAAACATTACAGTATGAAAATGCTTCTGCACCAATGCTTGTTACACTGTCCGGTATTGTTACATTTTTCAGTGCACTGCAGTCCTTAAACATTTTATCACCAATATTTGTTATATTGTTGCCTACATATACAACATTTAAATCATTACACCCAGAGAATATCTCATCTCCAATATTTGTTACACTATCCGGTATCTCTATACTTGTTAAACTTTGGCACTCTTTAAACGCACACTCGCCAATGTTAGTCACACCATTAGGTATCTTTATGCTTGTTAAACTGCTACAACTCTCAAAAGCATAATCCCCAATGCTTGTTACGCCAGTCGGGAGCTCTACGCTTGTTAAGCTACTGCATAGAAAAAAAACATTATCGCTAATACTTGTCACTCCGCTCGGTATCTTTGCGCTTGTTAAACTACTGCATACGCTGAATGCATAATCTCCAATGCTTGTGACACTATCTGGTATTTCCACACTTATTAATTTGGTGCAGTCTTTGAACGCAGCACAACCGATGCTTGTTACGCCATCCGGTATATTTACCTTTGTCAAACTGCTGCAGTCAAAAAATGCAAAATCACCAATATTAGTTACGCTGTCGGGGATTTCTACGTTTGTTAAGCTGAAGCAACCTTCAAAAGCACAATCACCGATGCTTGTTACGCTATTTGGCAATGCATAGCTTGAAGCAATTTCATCCTTCGCATACGAAATAATTTCTGTTGCAGCTTTATTAAAGAGTACTCCGTCTATATCGGAATAATAACTATTATTTTCATCAACATTTATACTCAAACATCCGCAGAAAGAAAATGCACTATAGCCAATGCTTGTTACACTTTCGGGTACCCTTATACTTATTAGACTAACGCAAATGGAAAAAGCATAATCTCCAATGCTTGTTACGCTGTCGGGAATAGTTACACTTGTTAAATGGTTACACCAATAAAACGCAAGAGAGCCGATATTTATTACGCCGTCACATATTGTTAAACTTGTCAATCCCCAACATCTACTAAATGCAGCACTACCAATATCTGTAACACTGCCGGGAATGGTTACGCTTGCCAAATTGTAGCAATGATCAAATGCATATTCGCCTATGCGTGTAATTCCATCTTCCATTTTGATATTCGTAATACTGTATGAATACTCATACCACGGCACATCTAAAAGTGATGAATAATCCCACATATCACCTGTGCCGCTGATTGTCAGCGTGCCGTCGCTGTCGAGTGTCCACATCAGATTATCGCCGCAGGTGCCGCTGTCGAGCGTTTCGGCAAATGTCAACGTCGGTGCAAAGGCGCATAACATCGCAAACGCTAACATTAAACTTAATAATTTTCTCCTCATTTTTCATACCTCCGTAAAATATGTATAATTCGCCGCAAATAAAAACTGCGCGGCGTGAAC
>JAJBTG010000098.1:5167-8326 GCA_020860985.1 Oscillospiraceae bacterium | reverse complement strand
GTTTAAGAGCGTATATTGGGGTTATAATTTATGAGGAAAGCAGATACCACAATTAAATATATAGAGCCGGATTCCATAGCCGAGGAAGCGGGACTTGAAATCGGGGACAGACTGATAAGCATAAACGATCACGATTTTCACGATATTCTCGAATACCGCTATCTTACGGCGGAATATGAGGTAACGCTTGAGGTACTGAAAAAAGACGGCACAACGGAAATGATAACTGGTGAAAATGACTACGAGGACATAGGCATTGAATTTGCCGAAGGTCTTATTGATGAGGCGCAGAGCTGTACCAATAAATGTATTTTTTGCTTTATCGACCAGCTCCCAAAGGGTATGCGTGAAACGGTCTATTTCAAGGACGATGATACAAGACTGTCGTTTCTTCAAGGAAATTATGTCACGCTTACGAATATGTCGGACGAGGAAATAGGCAGGCTGATAAAAATGCGCGTTTCACCGATAAACGTATCCGTCCACGCGACAGAGCCTAAGCTCAGGTGCAAAATGCTTAACAATCGTTTTGCCGGCAAATGCTACGATATAATGAAAAAATTTGCTAAAAACGAGATTTATATGAATTGTCAGATTGTGCTTTGTCCGGAGATAAACGACGGCGATAATTTGAAGAGAACCCTGTCGGATTTGGGAAAGCTGTTTCCGTATGTGAACAGTATTTCGGTAGTGCCCGTGGGACTTACGCGTTACCGTGACGGATTGTATCCGCTAAAGCCGTTTACCGCTGAGACGAGCGCGGAAACGATACGCTTTGTTGAAAAAATACAGAATGATTTCCTGGAAAAATTCGGAACAAGACTTGTGTATTTGTCGGACGAGTTTTATATGGACGCGGGTATTCCCGTGCCGGACGCGGAAAGCTATGAGGGTTTTCCTCAGATTGAAAACGGCGTGGGGCTTATAGCGAGTATGCGAGAGGAATTTGAAAGCGCCGTCCGGCTTATAAAAAATAAGCCGCGGGAAAGGCGCGCCAGCATAGCCACGGGCGAGATAGCCGGCAGCTTTATTTCTGAGCTTGCAAAGGAAATAGAAAATCAGTGCGAAGGCGTAAAAATAGATGTTTATCCGATAAAGAATAACTTTTTCGGCGGAGGCGTAAGCGTTTCGGGACTGGTGTGCGGCTGCGATATTATAGAGCAGCTCAAGGACAAAATCCGGACTGATGTTTTGCTCATACCTCACAGTATGCTCCGCGATGACGACAATATATTTCTTGACGACACGACGGTTGAAGACGTGGAAAAAGCGCTGTCGGTTAGGATAGTGCCCGTCATAAACGACGGATATGAATTTGTTGAAAAAATATTAGATGAAGAATTGGAGTTTTAAAATGAAACCATTGGTAGCGATAGTCGGCAGACCGAATGTGGGAAAGTCGACATTATTCAATAAGATTTCGGGACAGAGAATAAGTATAGTAGAGGACACTCCGGGCGTAACGCGCGACAGGATATACGCGGACGCGTCATGGCTTGACAAGCATTTCACGCTTGTGGACACGGGCGGTATCGAGCCTGCGTCTAAGGACGAAATCCTTGTGCAGATGCGCCGTCAGGCTCAGCTTGCGATAGAGATGGCTGACGTGGTAATCCTTATGGTGAACGTCAAGGACGGCGTTACGGCGAATGATATGGACGTTACGCAGATGCTTTTAAAGGCGAAGAAAAAAATAGTCCTTGCGGTGAATAAGGTTGATAACACGGGTGAACAGCCGTTTGAGTTTTATGAGTTTTACAATCTCGGGCTTGGCGACCCGATAGCGATTTCATCTACGCACGGCTTGGGCGTGGGCGATTTGCTTGACGAGGTCACCCATAAATTTCCTGAGGACGCGGACACATCGGAGGACGAGGACGAAATTAAGGTGGCGGTAATAGGCAGACCGAATGCCGGTAAATCGTCACTCGTAAATAAAATTCTCGGTGAGGACAGAGTAATTGTCAGCAATGTCGCGGGAACAACGCGCGACGCGATTGATTCGCACTATGTAAACGGAGAGGATAAGTATCTGTTTATAGACACCGCCGGAATGAGGAAACGCGGGAAAATAGATGAAAACGTGGAGCACTACAGCGTTGTGCGTTCTCTTGCCGCGGTTGACAGGAGCGATGTGTGTGTTATAATGATAGATGCGAACGAGGGCATAACGGAGCAGGACACAAAGGTGGCAGGTTACGTGCATGAGCAGGGCAAAGCCTGCATTTTTGCGGTGAATAAATGGGATATTGTCGATAAGGATGACAAAACGATGAAAAAATTTACAGTGCGTATGCGTGAGGCGTTTGCGTTTATGTCCTACGCGGAGATTATTTTCATCAGCGCAAAGACAGGTCAGAGAGTCGGCAAGCTGCTTGAGCTTATAAAAAAGGTCAACGAGCAGCATAAACGCCGTATTACCACAGGTATGCTCAATGATGTGCTTAACGAGGCTATGGCAAAACAACAGCCGCCGTCGGATAAGGGCAGACGCTTAAAGGTATACTACGGAACGCAGGCAAGCACCGCGCCGCCCACGTTTGTATTGTTCGCAAACTCAAAGGATTTGTTCCACTATTCGTATTTGCGGTTTATAGATAGTCAGTTGATCGAGGATTTAGGGTTTGATGTAAGACCGATTAGATTTTTTATAAGTGTTTAAAATGAGAAGAAGATTTATGATAGGTAAAACCGCCCGTATGGAGCAGAGCCTTCACGGCACCCATTCGCTATGTTTAATATTTTACATTTGAAAGGATTGATATAAAATGCCGACAATATCGATGTTTTACGGAATAATTATACGAATGTACAACAACGGCGAGCATAACCCTCCGCATTTCCACGCTTCATATCAAGGTTATAACGCCACATTCGACATGGAGGGTGAGCTTAGAGAGGGCGATATGCCTAAAAAACAATGTAAGCTTATTGCGGCATGGGCGGCTCTTCATCAAGAGGAACTGCTTGCAAATTGGGAGCTTGCGATGAGTGAGCGAACACTGTACAAAATAGAACCGCTGCGTTGAGAGAAAGGATATATATAGATGATTAATCACGCGTGTGTGGTAAAATCTGTCAAGCCGAGGGGGGACTATAAGCTTCAATTAGTATTAACCGAAGGTTAAAAAGGCGAGTATAACTCGATACCGATGGTGG
>JAJBTG010000098.1:0-5157 GCA_020860985.1 Oscillospiraceae bacterium | reverse complement strand
CATAGACATAGCACCCGAACATTTATACGAATGCAGTAAATGAAGTAAACAATAACGAGATGTATTATGTGCAAAAGCGGCGGCTGAGCCTCCCATAATAGAGGAGCCTTTCGGGCGAACATTGTTCGCCCCTGCGAATCAAAACACACCTAAACTAAAAACCAATGGAGGATATTATGCCAAATACAAATTCATTTATTATCGTAATAATCGCGTACCTAATCGGTTCAATTAATTTTTCGATACTTATATCAAAAGCGATAAGCGGAAAGGACATACGCGAGAGCGGCTCGGGCAACGCGGGAGCAACGAATATGCTCCGCACCTACGGCAAGAAAATGGGAGTTATAACGCTTTTACTTGATGTGCTTAAGGGTGTTATTGTGGTGCTTGCCGTAAAAACATTGGCGAACAGCGATATTATGTACCCCGACACGCATTTTGATATGGAAGTAAATGCCGCTTTGCCCTATATTGCCGGCGTATGCGTAATACTGGGACATAATTTTCCGCTGTATTTCGGATTTAAGGGCGGTAAGGGCGTCGCTACAAGCCTGGGCGTTGTGTTGATGCTCGACTGGAAGGTCGGACTTATAGTCGCGGTATGCGCGATTGCCGTTATAGCTGTTACAAGGTATGTTTCGCTTGGCTCTATCTTAGGCGGCGCGGCATACATAATAGTCGAGATAGTAAAAGCGATAGCGACCAAAAGCTATAATATAGTACAGCTTGTGTGCGTTGTGATTATCGGCGGACTTTTAATAGCAAGACACCACGCAAATATAAAGAGATTATTAAGCGGAACGGAAAATAAGTTAAGCTTTGGCAAGAAGGAGAAATGATATGAAAATTGCTGTAATCGGTTCGGGCGGTTGGGGAACCGCCATAGCGATACTGCTGTCAAAAAAAGGATATAATGTGTACCTGTGGTCATGGATACAGGAGGAAACGGACAGGCTCAAAGCCGACAGAGAGAACAAGGAATTTCTTCCGGGCGTAAAATTCCCGGACGGAATTTACTGTACACACGACATGGCGGAGTGTACCGACGGAGCGGAATTAATCATAACCGCCGCGCCGTCGCCCGCGACGCGCACCACGGCAAAGCAGCTTTCGCCGCACGTAAAGGCGGGACAGCGAATTGTGAACATCTCAAAGGGACTTGAGGAGGGCAGTCTTTTAAGACTTTCCGAGGTTTACAAGGAGGAAATCCCTCAGGCGGAGGTGTCTGTTATGAGCGGCCCCTCGCACGCGGAGGAGGTTTCGCGAGGACTTCCGACAACAAATGTTGTCGTGTCGGCGGATATTGAAACGGCTAAATTCATTCAGGATATATTTATGGACGATATGTTCCGCATATACACATCAACCGATATAATCGGCGTGGAGCTCGGCGGCGCGCTTAAAAACGTAATTGCGCTGTGCGCGGGAATAAGCGACGGACTCGGCTACGGCGACAATACAAAGGCGGCGCTTATGACGCGCGGACTTGCCGAAATTGCGAGGCTTGGCGTTGCTATGGGCGCGAGGCAGGAAACATTTATGGGACTTAGCGGTGTGGGCGATTTGATAGTTACCTGCACGAGTATGCATTCCCGTAACCGCCGCGCCGGAATACTCTTGGGACAGGGAAAAACCTTACAGGAAACTCTCGATACCGTTCATATGGTTGTCGAGGGTGTGAACACCGCGACGGCGGCATATGAGCTAAGTAAAAGATACTGCGTTTCCATGCCGATAACTGAGGAAGCGTATAAAATCTTATATGAAAACAAAGACGCGCGCGAGGCTGTTAATTCGCTGATGCTGCGCAAAAGAGGACACGAGGGAAAATGAGATGAATATTATTGTAATAGGCGGAGGCAAGGTAGGACGCACGCTTGTTGAATATTTGAAGGACCATAATGTTGTTTTAATCGACAAAAAACGCTCGGTACTCGAGAAGGGTCACGCGGACGTTGACGTTAGGGGCATGGGCGGCAACGGCAGTGATGTGGATGTTCTGGCGGAAGCGGGAGTAAAGCGTGCTGACCTGGTCATAGTCGTGACCAACAGCGATGAGTTCAACATACTTTGCTGCATTATCGCAAAAAAGCTCGGTGCGAAAAGATGTGTTGCCAGGGTGAGAACACCGGGATATTATATGCAATTTGCGTTTATGCATGAGGAGCTGGGAATAAATCTTATTGTAAATCCGGAGCTTTCCGCCGCAGGAGAAATATCCCGAATATTGAGGTTTCCGGCTGCAATCAAAACAGAAACATTTGCAAAAGGAAGAATAGAGCTTGCGGAAATGCGGGTGGACGAGAGAAGCCCGCTTGTCGGCAAGGCGCTTTACGAGATATATTCAAAATATAAGCTTAAGGTACTTGTATGCGCGGTTCAGCGCGGGGATGACCTAATTATTCCAAACGGAGATTTTGTGGTTCAACCTGATGATAAAATCCATGTAACCGCCACACATAGAGATATTTCAAAATTCATGCGTGAGGTTGGTATAGATAATCAGAGATTGAAATCAGTATTGCTCATAGGCGGCGGAAGAATTTCGTATTACCTCGCAAATCAGCTGATTGAATGCGGCATGAAGGTAAAAATTATAGAAAAGGATATGGATAGGTGCGGCGAGCTGGCGGAGCTTCTGCCGAAGGCGTCGATTATCTGCGCGGACGGCACGGATAAAAACACGCTCACGGAAGAGGGTATAGAGCATATTGACGCGCTTGTAACGCTTACGGGAATAGACGAGGAAAATATAATAGTATCGCTGTATGCGCAGAGCCTGAAGGTGGACAAGGTTATAACCAAGATTAACCGGCTGGCGTTTTCGGATATGCTTAACAGCATCGGAATCGACAGTATAGTCACTCCCAAGGATACTACTGCGAATATAATTCTCGGATATGTCCGCGCGATGGAAAACAGCAGCGGCACGGAAATAAACGCGCTGTACAGAATAGTTTCAAATAAAGCGGAGGCAATTGAGTTTAGGGTTACGAACGAGCCTAAGCTTACATCGATACCTCTGAAAAACTTGAAGCTGAAAAAGAATATACTTATCGCTTCGATACTGCATGGCGGCAGACCCGTTATACCGGACGGAAACAGCACTATTGAGCCGGGGGATTCGCTTGTAATAGTAACAACGCTTCAATTGAAAAAAATAACGGATATTTTGGCATAAGCCGCTCTGAAAGGGAAAGCTATGAATTACAGAATGATATTATATCTTACGGGAAAAATTATGCTCATAGGCGGAGGAGTCCTGCTTCTTCCGCTTGCGGTTTCGTTTATCTACGGCGACGGATGCCATTGGGCATTTCTTGCGTCTATGGGAATATTTATGCTTTGCGGAATACCGGCGTTTTTTAAACCAAAAAAAACGGAGCTTTTTTCTCGGGAGGGAATGATAATAGTATCGCTTTCATGGATTTTGTTTTCACTTATCGGAGGACTTCCGTTTTTTTTAAGCGGAGAAATCCATAGCTTTATCGACTGCTTTTTTGAAACGGTATCGGGATTTACCACAACAGGCTCAACGATTTTGCGCGATGTTGAGCATATGAGCAAAAGCCTGCTTTTTTGGAGAAGCTTTACTCATTGGATAGGCGGCATGGGCGTGCTTGTTTTCGCGATGGCGATTTTTTCGCAGAGGGACGCCCGCACAACATATATCATGCGCGCGGAAATGCCGGGACCCAAGATAGGAAAGCTTGTGAGCAAATGGCAGTTTTCAATCAGAATTTTGTACGGAATATATATTGCGCTTTCCGCGCTTGAATTTATATTGCTGCTGTTCGGCGGGATGAGCGTTTTCGACAGCCTTGTACATACCTTCGGTACTGCCGGTACAGGCGGTTTCGGCGTCAGAAACGCAAGCATCGGCTATTATAACAGCGCGTATATCGACTATGTAATCGGAATATTTATGGTGCTGTTCGGCGTGAATTTCAATGTATATTATCTCCTGACGGCGCGCAAATTTTTGCAGGCGGCAAAAAGCGATGAGCTTAGAATATACCTCGGGATAATAGCCGCGTCAACTCTTCTTATAGCGCTCAATATAATGAAAATGTGCAGCGGCTTCGCGGAGGCGTTCAGATACTCGTTTTTCCAGGTTGCATCGATAATAACCACTACAGGTTATGCGACAGCCGACTTCAATATGTGGCCGGTGTTCTCGCAGATGATACTGGTATTCCTTATGTTTATAGGAGCGTGCGCGGGTTCTACCGGCGGAGGTATTAAGATTATCAGGGTTATGATTTTGGTAAAATCCGCATTGCGGGAGCTGAAAAAGACAATAAGCCCGAGAAGTGTTGTTTCGATAAAGAGCGACGGCAAGGCGCTCGATAAGGAAGCCATAAGCGGCGTGGGAGCGTATTTTATTGTATATATGCTTGTGATGTTTTTCTCGATATTGATAGTTTCGCTTGACAACGCGGACTTTACAACAACCGTAACCTCCGTTATTGCGACGCTCAACAATATCGGACCGGGACTTGGAGCGGTCGGTCCGGCGGGTAATTTTGCCGGATTTTCAGCGCTGTCCAAGCTTGTGCTGTCGGTAGATATGCTTGCCGGCAGACTTGAACTGTACCCAATATTGATATTGTTTACTTCGTCGGTGTGGAAAAAATCATAAGCGGCTTTTCCAAATGCCTGGCAATGCGGACAAAAACGTGAATGTACGGAGGTGTACGGATGGGATTGTTTCGATTTTATATAAGTAGATATTTTGCTGCGGAGAAGAGAATAAATCCCGCAATAAGAATTACGCTCGGGTTTTTGTTGATTATTTTAACCGGCGCTCTTTTGCTTATGCTCCCGATTTCGTCAAAGGAACGGAATGTAACGCCTTTCCTGACGGCACTTTTTACAACGACCTCCGCAACCTGCGTTACCGGTCTTACGCTTGTTGATACCGGTTCGTATTACAATGTATTCGGACAGGCGGTGATTTTGCTTCTGATACAATTCGGCGGACTTGGATTTATGACGATTTTTACTGTTGCCTTTGTTGCGGCGAATAAGCGTATCGGACTTAGGAGCCGCATGATGATTGCTAAGAGCTTCGGACTTGAAAGCGTGGAGGGGGTTGTAGGATTGACCCGCCGCGTCGTAAGGGCGACCGTATTATTTGAGGGAGCGGGTGCG
>JAJBTG010000073.1:4480-8485 GCA_020860985.1 Oscillospiraceae bacterium | reverse complement strand
AAGTATAGCTATGTCATTTTATAAAAAAATTGTAAATCGGCTTCAGAATAATGAGGAGAAAAACATGAAGTTTAGCAAGACAAAAAACAAAATTATGTCAACCGCTTTGCTTTTGTCGATGTTGGCATCCTCCGCTCCGCAGGGAAATGTATTTGCGTTGGCGGCCAGCTTTACAGTGCCAGTGGAACCGCGCCGGGTTGAGGAAAATAACATCGATGATAGCAGGCCCAGGCTCACCTGGGTAGAAAAAAATACGGAAGGCTCAGAGGCTGCCGAAAATGAAGAGGCAGAGGCTGAGTCTGAAAGTGTTGTGCAAAATGATTCGGAAAGCGTGGAAAATCAGCAGGTATTGCAGGAAGAACAGACAGAAGCCGAGGAAACGGAAGCAACCGATGAAACGGCGGAATCGGAAGAAGCAAGCGATACAAGCAATTTAAATACTTCATCGGGAACGCAGAGCAACGTCGACTCCTCCGACGATACAACTGCGAATCAGCTTACGGCGGACAATCACACAAGCGAATTTATTACATTGGATAAAACAGCAATCGGATTTACTCAGGTCGGAGATACTGTTACGGTGACCGCGACTCTTGCGGACGGCGTTGACGACGAGGTCGAGTGGATGGTCCGCGACAGCTCCATGCTTTCCATATCGCCGGTTATAACATCCGCTAACGGATATTTAATAGATGATGATGCGGAGGACAATTCAAGTACGGCGGATATTACTTGGCTTGGCGGCACGGGAGAAACATCCTTCTTTGCGAGATTAAAATCCAACCCCGATGAATACGTCGAGGGAACAGCTATTTTCTTTGACAGCTCCGATCAAACGACCGGAACGGACGTGCTGCAGCAGGAAAGCGACACGGAACTGAAAACAGAATTTGAATCGCCCGAGATTGAGGAATTTCTTCGTGAAATGTATAACGAGGGTCTGACGCAGGATAATTCAAACTATGATTTATCCGTGTTTGCCAACTCGGAAAACAGCAGCTCCTCTTCCGCATCGACAGATGAAACAGACGCAGTTTCTACCTATAATAATGTAAACGCTAATCAGACAACTAATGAAAGCACTGACACTAATCAGACAACGGACGAAAGCACCGGCACTGTTAATTTGTTCAGTGACAATGCGGAGGTTTTCACGTTAGAGGACAAAAACGGAGTTTCGGATGAAGCGGACACGGCAAGTGTTGCTTCTGAAACAGCTTCAAACAGCTCGGATACATCGGTCAGCTACAGTGACGCGTCAACGGGAAGCGGCGCGATAAGTGAAGCGGCTTCAACTGCGTCGGAAAATGTTTCATCAAGCAGCTCCTCTTCAAACACGTCGAGCAGCAGCGCATCAACCGTTACAGTTGAAAAGACGGAAGAGAATGTAGTTACTCATACAGTTCAGGAAACACACGCAACAAATGTCGAAACAACAACGACAACAACAACCACCACCACAACCGAGGTTGTCGGAACATCAACGGCTGCCGCTACGGTTGAGGAAGAGGTTCCGGTGACGATGGAAAAGGAAGTTCCCGTAACGGTAACCAAGCAGGTTCCCGTAACGGTTGTAAACTAGGTTCCGACAACTGTCGAAACAGAAATTCAAGAAGAGATAGACGGTGAAATTGTCATCTCGACAATTACCGAAACCGTTTATCAGCCTGTAACGGAAACAGTATATGAAACCGTTGAGGAAATAGAGTATCAGACGGTTGAGGAAATTGAATATCAGACGGTCACAAAAGAGGTCGAGGGTGAGACGGTCTACGATGTGCAGACAACTACCATAGTGGAGGAAGTAGTAACTCAAACGGTAACGGACGAAAGCGGCAATGTTATTTCGGGTCCCGTGGTTATTGACACAAATACAACTCAAAGCACAAGTCAATACACATCAACATCGGAGCCTCAGAGCAAAGCAACATCCTCCGTATCAATATCGACAACAATGTCTTCCGATACATATACAACCGAAAGAGAAGTTTCCGAGGTTGTTGTAAGTACGACAACGGAAGAGGTTTCTGTAGACGGAACAACCGAAGTTGCATCGAGTGAAGGTTCGGTATCATCGGCTAACCAAAACAATTCATCGGTAATAATAAGTAATCCGAACATATCAACATTTGATGAGAGCAGCGCAAGCTATGCCGATGAAACATCTGATTCCGATTATGATGAAAACATAACAAGTGAAACGATAGTTGTAAACGATTTGTTAAGCAGTTCGGACGAAACAACAGGCGGAACCGCTTCAACGGACATAAGCGATATTGTAGGCGATTACACTATTGAAATAAGAAAGAATCAGACGGTAGTAATTGATGATATACTTTCGTCAAAGGATATTACCGGTGCGAGATTGAGTTCGGCGACGGTTCTCGATGAAAGAATCGCTGCGATAGGCGGTGCCGGCGGCAGCTATGCCACGGGATATAATATTACAGCCTCCGAAGAAAGACGCACTAAGTTTTTCGCAAATGTAAACGGCAACTTCAGTATTTTTAATCTTGAGGTTTACGGTGAGGAGGAAACACAAACCGCGGTTCCCATGGTTGTTTCAAACGAAAACTTTACCCTTGCATTAAAGAATGACGGCACGGTATGGGGCTGGGGTCTTGTCGGAGATAATCAGCTGGCAAATCTTAAGGTTTCGGGGGATGTCCAGAACACGCCGTATCAGATTCAAATAAAAGAGAACGGTGTATTGTCAAATCTCACGGATATAAAACAAATTGCGGTCGGCAGTGGACATGCCTTAGCAGTTACAAACGAGGGCAGAGTCTATGCGTGGGGTCTTAACAGAAACGGACAGCTTGCTACCGGATATAAATATAACGGAACAAATCCCGAATATGTATTAACGTCGGCGGGGACTCCGCTTGAAAATATAAAATATGCCGCGGCGGGAAATTACAGTTCGTACGCCATTACCGAGTCGGGCGAGGTTTACGCCTGGGGCTTTAACTATTACGGACAGCTCGGACTTGGTGTTTCAGGCGGCGAGGAGGATGTAAGCGGCGGATATACATCCGATGTTCTTTACGCAACAAAGATTGAAAGCGATGCCGATGGAGCTGCTTTTGACGGAATTATAAAAATTTCGGCGAGCAATTCTCATATGCTTGCTTTAAAATATGACGGTACTTTGTATGCAAGCGGCTCCAACAAGGACGGGTTACTTTACAGCAGCAGCTCCGACAGCGTTATTTCAAGTCCGAAGAAGTATACATCGTTATCCCTTGACGGAACGATTGTTGACATAGCCGTGGGCGGCGGAACAAGCTCCACAGGTTCCTTCGGCGAGGAGGGAACTCAGGAAATTCGTTTCCATTCATTAATATTAACGAACAGCAGAAGCGTTTATGCTTGGGGATCAAATGCCGAGAATACACTTGGCATAGATAATGCTTATGAAGATTTGACCACTCCGACACAGATAACGGGTCTTCAAAAAATTGTTTCAATATCGGCGAGCCGATATAACTCGGCGGCTGTTTCCATGAGCGGAAATGTTTACGCGTGGGGCAGAAATGACGAAGGCGAATCTGGAAGCACAAGCGTGACGGGTACAACGACATCTTCCCCTGTTTTGGTAATGGCGGGAGAAAGCTCGGATACTGAGGATTATCTTACCTCTGTTCTGAGCGTTGCAATCGGCGCTAACCATATGTCCGCGCTGAGAGAGGACGGTACGGTTTATTCATGGGGAAGCGTTATGCTCGGACAGCTCGGTAATGGAGAAAACGGCGAAGCGATAGGAAGCCATAATCTGCCTGTTCGTACCGGTGACGATGAGAGCAACTCTCTTTCGATGGAGTATGTAATTACGGTATACTCCGAAACAGGCGATGTTATTGCCATATATGAAGACAATGATTCAATTCCCGATGTTATAACAATTACAGACAGCCAAAACGTAAAGATTAAAATATCGGAAATTAAGAAATATTATAAAACGGGATTCAATCTTATAAAGAGCGATGAAAAGCTCGATATCAG
>JAJBTG010000073.1:0-4470 GCA_020860985.1 Oscillospiraceae bacterium | reverse complement strand
GCGATATAGACTTCGATTCATCCGACACAAAGATTGCCACCATAAATTCCGAAACGGATTCGGATAGTGTAAATTGGGCGGTAGTAACGCCCGTTGCTGACGGCGACAGAGGAACAGTAATTGTAACGGCATCCAATGGCGGATACAGCGGAACCATTACGATTAATGTAAAGGCGCCGAATGAATTTGCAGATCCGATGGTAGCGTCGGGGGATAACTTTACGATTGCTCTTAAGTCGGACGGTACCGTTTGGGCATGGGGTGACAATACCTATGGTCAGCTCGGTATCGGAACATACGAGGGAATGCAGAGCCCCGTTCCCGTTCTCGCGGACAGCGACGGCACAGCTCTTAGCGGAATATTTAAGGTTGCCGTTGGTGCGCGTCATGTGCTTGCTATGGCAAGTGACGGCGACGTATACGCGTGGGGCGATAACAGTGACGGACAGCTTGGTATAAATTCCACCGTTAAAAAGAATATACCCCAAAAGGTACTGGGCGGAGAGCACAGCAGCGCGAACGGATATATTACGCTCGCTTCGGATATCGCTGCGGGCGGACGTCATTCAATCGTTGCGCTGTCAACCGGTGCGGTTTACGCTTGGGGCGCGAATGATTACGGTCAGCTCGGAAATGTGTATTCATCATCCGACCTTAAGACCGAGCTTACGCCGGTGCGCGTGCTTCAGGGAAGTGCAAATTCGGAAGAAGGCGCGCAGTATATAGAAACGGCTATAGCCGTGGCGGCGGGTGAAAATCATTCGCTTGCTTTGCTCGGCGAAAATGCGGATGAGTCAGACTTAAGCCGTGCGGTTCTTGCTTGGGGCGAGAATAATTACGGACAGCTCGGTATTGTTGTTCAGAATGAGGATGGAGATGAGCTGACCGCGGACGAGATTGAAAACGGTGCCGAAACCGCGAATCAAATTACGCCGGAGTTTATCTATGATACGGATAGTGAAGCGTATATATATGATATAGTTGCAATTGCAGCGGGCAAATACCATACCGTTCTTTTGGAAAAAGCCGATAACGGCGGCAGGGTTTATGCTATAGGCTTAAACAAAAATGGTCAGCTCGGACGTAACAGCAGTGATGTATATATAAGTGAAGCTATAGGAAGCGAAGCTGAAAGTTTTGCGCAATACGTGGTTAGTTCAAGCGGCAATACTCTTACCGACATAGCATCTATAGCTGCCGGAGGCTATAATACTATTGTTATAGACAGCGAAGGCAATGTTTATAATTTCGGTTCAAACGCATCGGGACAGCTAGGTAACGGCACAACGACCGATTCAAACACAGCTTTGGCAAATACTAATTTTGAGGAAGCGGGTCTTACGGCGGGAGTCGGCAACGGCAGCAGCTACGTCGTAAAGAAGGATGGTTATGTCTGGACATACGGTCTTAATTCCAACGGACAGCTTGGCGATTTGTCGTTGGTTGATAAAAGTGTGCCTGTGCTTGTAGGCTCGGGCGCGGAGGACGTTCTTGAGCTGACGGTTAGCGTTCCTGACGAGAACGGAGATGTATATACCGTAACAAAGCCAAGCATGGTAACAGTTTCGGCACAGCAGACAATTACGGTGGACGGCGCGTATATAAGAAATCTCAGAGGCTTCAATCTTGTTGTTGAGGATGAAAATATTACGATGGCTTCATCGCTTACATACACATCGTCCGATGAATCTATAGCATCGGTTTCCGGTTCTGTGATTACGGCTGTTTCACGCGGCAGCGCGGTTATTAAGGCTACCGCATCGGACGGTACGGTCGGAATGTTTGTTGTAAATGTAAACGAAAATGCAAGCAGCAACGATTCGTTCTATACAGAGCCGATGGTTGTCGGCGGAGATAATTTCTCGGTTGCGCTGAAATCGGACGGTACAGTATGGACGTGGGGCGAGAACCTCTCGGGTCAGCTCGGAAACGGCACTATGGGCGAGGGTACAAGCCAGTATTCGCCCGTACAGGTTGTGGGCTTCGACGGCTCCGGCAGTGATGAGCTTGACAGTATCGTTGCGGTTGCCGCAGGCGGATCGCACGCGGCAGCGCTAAGCAGCGACGGCACTGTTTATACTTGGGGCAGCAATGAATACGGTCAGCTCGGAAACGGCCATAACGGCATAGATTCCGTTATAGAGGGCGACGAGGAGGAAACCCATGACGCGGTAGAGTATGACGACACCACAGAGGTATATACGATTTATTCGGCTGAAGGACTTGAAGCGATACGCGATGATCTTGATGGCTATTTTGTGCTGGGCGCGAATATTGAGATAGCGGATGACGGTATCGAGCCAATCGGTTCATCATCCGAACCGTTCGAGGGAACCTTTGACGGTAACGGTTACAGAATATCAAACCTGACGGTCAGCAGTGATTTTTCCGCTAATTTGGGTCTTACATATTCGGGCGCTGTTTCGAGTATGTTTGCATACAACAGCGGCGTAATAAAGAATGTAATTTTAACAGATGCGAATGTGTCAAACACTACCGTTGAAACAGATGAAGGAGATATAACCTCTCCGGCGTATTCCGTAGCGGCGGCTCTTGTAGGATATAATGATGTTGGAGGTCAAATTATTGAGTGCGGATTGCTTTCCGGAAGTATAAGCTCATATAATATGACAGGCGGAATAGTAGGATTTAACTATGGTACGATTACGGATTCTTATAACAGGGCAAGCATTGGCGTTTCATATAATGGATCAGCCCTGACCGGAGGATATGCGGGCGGAATTGCCGCGGTAAACTACGGCAATATTATAAGAACCTACAGCTCCGGAACAATAACCGCGAATGGAAACGGCAGTATGCATATAGGCGGTATTGCCGGCTCAAACGTAATACAGCAGGACGGCTATGCAATTTCATATTCATATACGAATTACAGTGCTGTTGTAGGCGATGGCGACGATGCGGAGAACTCCGCAGCGGAGGCGGATTTGACTTCGGCGGACACATTCTCCGAATGGAATTTCGGCACGGACGACGAGGATGGCGTATGGACATTTACAAGCGCGTGGGATGATGAGAACACCATGCCAGTATTGGTATCGGAACAGGATCCTCCCGCTCCTCCGGCGGAGGCGGACTACACAACTCAGAACAGCTCTGTGCCTGTCGCGGTAATCGACGGGGACGGAAACGCGGTGACCGGTATCGTATCGGTTGCGGCGGGCGCAAACCATACATTACTCCTTTCCGAGGACGGATATATTTACTCTTTCGGCAGCAGCTCATTGGGTCAACTCGGTAACGGTATCAACGGCTACGACAGCGAAACGTCGCTTGCAAAGCACAGTGATTACGCGTCAAAGGCGCTTAGCGGACGCAGCGCAAGCCCGGATATTTACCTGTCAAATATTATAAGAGTTTACGCGGGCGGAGATTACAGTGCCGCGATAAAGTCAAACGGTACTCTTGTTGTATGGGGCGATAATACCTACGGACAGCTTTCGATAGGTTCTACCGATTTAAGGAATCAGCCTGTAAAGGCGATGCTCACATCAAGCAGTGAGCTTACCAATATTACGGATATTGCAGCGGGCAGCGCGCATATGCTTGCGCTGACCTTTGATAACGTACTTTACGCATGGGGCAATAACGACTCAAGGCAGCTCTCGAACTCAACAAATGATTATGAAACTCTTCCCGTAAAGATAACATCGGTTCCGGGAACTATAAAGAGAATCGCCGCGGGCGGCGAACATTCGTTGGCGATGGTATTGAACGACGGCGTTATCACGGTTTACGCGTGGGGCAACAATACCTACGGTCAGCTCGGTATGACAGAAACAACCGCTACTCGTTCAACCGTTCCTGTTCAAGTGAATAAGGGTACCACATCGGACAGCGATGATTATCTTATCAATATAATAGGCTTAGGCGCCGGCGGTTCACATTCCGTTATTATAAAGGATGACGGCTATGTGTATTCATGGGGTCTTAATGACGACGGTCAGATTGGTGATATTTCAAACGACACGAGAAGAACGCCCGTTCTAACAGGCGACAGAGAAGCTCGTGTTCTTGTGATGCACTCGGTTACGACAAAGGAAGCGGACGGAACTGTAATCAATACATACACGGATGTTCCGGTTGAGGTAACGATTCCTCTTGACGGAAGTGTTGAAATAGACGCGGCGGATACAGTTGAAAAGTATCTGAGCGGTTTTAATATGCTCAAAAACGTAACCACTACGGCAACGGCGGACCCGACGAAGATTATCTTCACAAGCTCCGACGAAACCGTTGCGCCGATTGGCGCGTACACCGGAACAGCAACGGCTGCCGGCAAATTTGGTAAAACCATAATAACATTAAGAAATACAGAAACAAATTACATAGGCTCGTTGGTTGTAAATGTAACCAACGGTATCGCGCTTCCGAAGGTCGTATCGGGAGTGGACTTCTCGCTTGCGTTGGCAGCTGACGGAACGGTCTACGCATGGGGCGACAATACCT